>NZ_DATHKG010000016.1:0-8735 GCF_035489435.1 Flavitalea sp. | reverse complement strand
AAGAACTGGACCGATTCCACGACTGCCTGGGGCACGGTTGATTATGTTCCGTGCGTTCTTCCTGCATATAACGACAAGACCATGACGCCTGCGAGTAAGATATATGACCTGGAAAGGACTGAGAAATTTTATACTGATATGAGCAATGTAGCAAGGCGCAACATGAGTGATAAAAAACTGGTGCTGCTTAACTCATGGAACCATTTCCAGCAAGGTAATACCATCGAGCCAACGGTGGAATATGGAGAAACCTATCTGGATCTTACACGAAAACTTTTTAAAGCAAATTAACAATGAAGCGGCAGCTTACAAATTACTGCCGGCTTACAGTTGATAAGGCTATTCTGATTAACACATAAATGTATAGATGGAAAATTTTAGCAGGCGGAAATTCATTAATTCCCTGGGTGTGCTTTCAGCAGCGCTTCCTCTCGGTGCTTCGGCATTTGACTTTGTTCCTTCAAAAGGGAATGAGTTCAATTTTGTATTGCTGGGAGATCTTCATTACGACAAACTGGAACATCATGACATGAACTATGTGAAGGCGAAATATCCCAATGATATTGGTCAGATCGAGAATTATTCACGGATCACCCGTGATAATTTTCCGTTGTTGATGGATGTGACTAAGGAAAAGGCCAGGGAGGTAAATGCAGACTTCTGGCTACAACTAGGCGATTTTGTAGAAGGTCTTTGTGGTTCAGCATTACTTGCCCGCAAACAAACCAATGATTTCATTTCCTATGTAGCCTCAAAAGATCTGAAACGTCCGTTTTTTGTTGTGAAAGGCAATCATGATATAACCGGCGAGGGCGCCAGGGAAGTTTTTAAGGAAACGGTACTGGCATGGCAGACAAAAGAACAGAAAAAACAACTTTCTACTGCTAATTCAACCTTCGTTTACAAAACCACCCGTTTTGTAATTTTCGATTGTTATACGGCCGATGAAAGCCTGGAGTGGTTAAAAAAAGTATTGAAAGATCATAAAGAAGAAAACCTCATCTTCTGTGTTCACCAACCCATTGTACCGTATAACGCGCGGGCGAACTGGCATGTTTTTGCCAAACCCGGTCAGACGCAAAAACGCGAAGAACTGTTGAACCTCCTTGGTCAGCATCGTGCCATTGCATTTACCGGGCATCTGCACAAAACAAGCGTTCTTGTTCGCTCTACACCAAAAGGAAATTTTGTGCAGGTGGCCATCGGCAGTGTGATACCCGCGCCCAACGCCCCGGTAACAGATCATTTGAAGGGAGTGCAGTCTTATACTTCGGACCTCCTGCAACTCGAACCAAAGTTTTCACCTGAATCGCTTGACGAAAGAAAAACAAATCTTGAAAAAGAGGCGCCATTTATCCGGCATTTCGAATACGCAGATTTCTGCGGTTATGCTACCGTTGGGGTTTCAGCGAAGAGTGCGGTGACGATGTCGATCTATGCCAATACAGATAAGAAGGCCTGGGCTAATATAAACCTTACGGATTTGCTGAAAGCATAATATGCTGTGCAAATACCTGTGATAAACTAACGAACGAACAAAATGATTATTAAAGCGCTACTCTGCATCGCCTTTCTTAGCACAGCCATGATTTGCCGGGCACAGGATGTAAGTTTCATTGTATTGGGTGATATGCACTACGACCGCCTGGATGACCATGATCTGGATTACGTGACGACCAGACCGCAGGATTATCAGCAGATATTCAACGAGTATCCTCAGTACACAGCTTTCTTTATGCCTAAGTTCCTGCAAGTCATAAAAAGGCAGTCGGAGAAATTTACTCCCCAGGTTAAAGCTGTGGTTCAATTGGGCGATCTGACAGAAGGAGTATCGGGCAATTTTACGCTCGCTACGAAAATGAACAGGGGGGTAGTGGATATGATGCATTCGGTGAAGCTTCCCGTTCCATGGGTTCTTGTAAAAGGTAATCACGATGTAAGCAACAGTCCCGGTCAGCCGCAGGCCTGGGAAGAAGTGTTGCGTCCTTTTATGGAAGGACAGGTAAACAAAACTGTGAATCATGGCATGTATACGTTCCAGATCAGTGATGACGTGGAGTTATTTGTACTTGATCAATTCTTCAGTGTGGATAGAAATCTGCCCGAGACAGAGATGATCGCTTTTCTTGAGCGAGAGTTAGGACGGTCAAAGGCAAGGCACAAATTCATACTCACCCATCAGCCGGTGATCCCCATGAGCCAGCGATGCTGGCATCTGCTCAGCGGTATCCGCCGGCCTGTTGCAGACACAACGCTTAGGGAAAAATTCCTGAACTTGCTGGCAAAGCACAAGGCCATTGTGTTTTGCGCGCATGAGCATATGTATTCAGTACTTAGCCGAAACACCGCTTCAGGCCCCATTGTGCAAGTCATGCTTAACAGCGTGAACCGCGGGCTGGAACCGCCACAGCCAAAAAAGAAAGATTCGATTTTCAGGGGAGAGAAATGGGTAGATGACAATCTAACCTGGCAACCCGCTACGAATTCCGTTCGCAGAAAAATACTGCAAGAAGAAAAGGGTCATATCGGCCGGTTTTCAATAGCAGACCTGCCGGGTTATGCGATGATCTCCATTGTTGACGGGGAAGTGATCATGCGTTTCTTTAATGGGCTTTCTGAAACACCTTATGAACAACTTAATCTAACTGCCCTGCAAAAAAATAGCGGTGCTGTATTACCGGGCAAATCATCGCGCAGATAAAATGCACTGGCACACCTGACATCACAAATGAAAGGACTATTTCTATTTCTCTCCACAGTATTGGCTTTAACCGCTTACACACAGCCAAACGATATCCATATAAGTTGGAATGGGAGTAAGAAAGTTAATACAGCCAATACCATGGCTATAACCTGGATGAATGACAAGGCAGAGGACATGTTGCTATATGGACCGGACAGCGCTCTCCTGAACAATATAGGAGTTTTAGTGAAAACTTTTTCTGTTCCATTAAGCTCCTATGTTTATAAAGTCACTCTAAAGAAATTAAAGCCGGCAACATTCTATTATTATAAAGTGGGATCGAAAGAGAATGGATGGAGCGCTGAGTATCGTTTCAGAACGGGCCCCAAAGCAGGCTCAGAAGAAAAATTCACCGTAGGCATCTGGAGCGATACACAAAACAACCATAGCAACATCGAGTTCGCGCACACAGATACGATCGTTCAGGAACTTGTAAAAAATTCATTTTTATTCACGCTGCACAATGGAGATATAGTAGAAAATGGATCGGTTATAAAAAGCTGGAAGAATTTTTTCAATATCACCCAGGCTGTGAATGCCTCTTTCCCATTTATGTCCGTTACCGGAAATCATGATGTAGTGAATAGTGATACCTCGGTCTCTTTTCAAAAACCTTTCCCTGTTTACTATGATCTTTTCAATCTTCCTTCAGACCAGTTGAACTATTCTTATGATTATGGTAATACCCATTTCATAGCCATCAATTCCGGTTATGCTCAGGGCGCTGAGAAAAAAGGAAGAGTTTTGTTTGAGGAAGACTCCGAAGAATATCGATGGCTGGAGACCGATCTGAAGGCCGCAAGAAAAAACAGAAAGATAAAATGGATCATCTTGTATTGCCATTATCCTTTGTATTCATGGGGGGTAAGCCAAATTCCAACATGGCAAGGCCATATTAAACCGCTTGTTGACAAATATGAGGTGGACCTTTGCCTGGCCGGCCACCGGCATGTTTATGAACGTCATAAAGCCATAAGGAATACAACAATATTTGAACAGAAAGATCCGCATGTTTATGATCATCCGAAAGGCACTGTTTACATTACCAACGGATCATGCGGAGGCTCGCTACAGGGACCGGGAGGGATGCAACTACCGTCTATGTTATTCACACCGAACGAAAAAATATTCACCTTTGCAATGATGGAGGTTGAAGGGAAAAGCCTGCGGTACACGGTTTACGACAATAAGGGCAATGTGGTGGATCACTGCGAGATCATTAAATAGAGCATTTTTGCAGGCTATGGCAAAAAATCGGGATGTATCTGTAACTTGATGAATCTATGAAATATTTCAAAGGATTTGCTTTGTGTCTTATACTTTCATGCGGGCATCCCGATGAAGTTCCGCAGAAGTCAGATATAAGAGATACTGTCGTCAGGAATAAAGTAATGAGGTATACAGAAGATTCTACCGGTTCGGCTAATCATGAATCGGCGTTTGAACAAAATCTCGCAAAACTGTTAGGTCTGCAGCCGGTAACCGAAGGTTCAAAAGAGTTAAGCCTACGGGTGTGGCTCTGGGACGAAGAAGTGAAATATGTAATTAACCTGGAAAGGATAAACGCTGATTATTCCTGTGACCTGATAGGATTTAATTCCCGACAAACAGACAGTGGCGAAGTAATCATCATCCGTCATCAGGTTGTTAACGTGGAACCGCCGTCTGGTTGGACAACAGTAGATACCGAATTAAAAAAGCTGGAAAAAACATTGCTTACCAAACCCTACAAAGGTCGTCCTGGGGATTTGACCCACATGTCTTATGTTATTTTTGAACTAAGCAGTAACAATTCCTATTCCTATGCAAAATATCTGGAGCCTTCGTATCATAGATTTGTGGAGCCGGATGCGTTTGTAGTGCACAATTTTCTTAAGACATTTAATAGAGAACTCAGACTCAAGGCCTATCTTCCTGCAGAAAAGATGTATGCAGTTCCAGGTCAGTAAGATCAAAAATTCAATATGGACTTTTTTTATGAACTGATAAAGATTTTTATATCATTAACCCATTCCTGCTTATAGTTCTTCAAATAATTCTCATGACCGGCTTGCCTGTAAATTTCCATCTTTTTTCTGCCTCTTAGATTTTTAAAGATTTCATCTATTTCCGCTTTGCTGACTTTTTTATCTTCAGCTCCATATAACAATAGTGTCGGGCAGCTTATTGATTTGGCATATTCGGTTGGATTATGGCCAAAGGCCCAAAATCCATTCTGTACACCTCCCCAGAATACGAGAAGGCCTGCCATAGGAAAGGTAGGAGCATTCATTGTTTGAAATCGTGCGCAAACAGTTTTATACATAGTTCCAAACGGGCATTCAAGAATTATCCCGCCTGGGTTTAAATGATAATCATGCATTGCTTTCATGATGGCAACAGAACCCATTGATGTACCGAATAAGAAAATATTCCTTTCACCCTTATTTTTCAAATATTCAAACGATGTCTTAACCTGCTCTGCTTCGAAGTAACCGATAGTGGTTTGGTTACCTTCTGAACCTCCCGATCCCATAAAATCCACGAGCAGAGTGCTATAACCCAAATTCAAAAATTCTTCCGCCTTATCCAGCATGGAAGATTTGTCACCGCCATATCCATGGAAAATAATGATGGTTCCCTTTGCTCCTGATTGAGGAATATACCAACATTCAATTTCTTTATTACTTTTTAACCTGATCGTTTCGAATTTCCGGGATGGAAATATTTTATTTGTTGGCCTTGGATTGCTAACGCCAAAGAATAATGTCTTAAACTTTTGAGCTGTGCTGAGCTTTACGGGATCTCCGGTCCTGGCGATTTCATGGGTTATAAAATGAGTAAACTTATAAGCATGAAAAAAGGCAACCACATTCATCAGGAGGAATAGTAGAAGAAAAATGATAATTCCCCGTTTAAAGAAACTCTTACGCCTGGTAGTTTTCATGTTTTTGTTGGTTGCCAAGGGGTTTAATGTCGTCTGCCTGCGTGGAAGTCTAAAAAATAATTCCGGCATGAATCACGCATGAGATCCTTGCCGGAATTGAGTATAATGATAAGTTTAAACCAGCTTCATCTTAACCGGATCCCAATTGATAACTTTCTTTTTAAAATAACTCTCATTACAGGATAATGCCGGTGCCGCTGCCCTGAAACCAAATGTCGCATCTTCAACAACCGTTTTACCGGTTCTTACTGCATCAAAGAAATTGGTGAAATGATCCAGGTGATCGCTATAACCTTGTGGCGCTTTGAACTCTACATCAGGTTTGGTTGGTTTTTTTCTTTGTGCCTCTGTCCACTTGGCGTTGTATTCCTTTGTCATCTCTTCCTGCATACTCTTAGAAAAAGTGAAAACGGAATCATAACCACCAAAACCAGGTGCCTCGGGCATCAGGCTATGTTTAATATTCAAATTATTACCCCGCACTTCCATTACACCTTCTGAACCTGTGAATCTTATTAGCTCCTGTCCACCGGTACCGCTGATAAAATTCACCTGCAGTGTTAACTGGAAAGCCGGGTGCTCCGGTGTGTCACCATATTGCATAACACCAGCCATAACATCAGGCAGGTTGCGGCCATCTTTCCAATAGCTGAACTGGCCCGAGCTGTAAATCGATTTTGGCCCCAATGAGTTAGTGATAAAATGAGTACCGCTTAACAGATGGATGAACAGATCACCTGCTACACCAGTACCTACTTCTTTGAATGCGCGCCACCAGAAAAACTTTTTGGAATCATAAGCCATCTTATCTGTTACTTCAATAAACCTGTCCCAGTCAGTTGTTTCTGCATTTGCATCTTTTGGTATGGTATATTGCCAGGCGCCGATAGAACTTTGGCGATCATAAACCGCATTTACCATATTGAGTTTTCCTATTTCGCCCGCAGCTAATAATTCTTTTGCTTTTGCCAGGGCAATGCTACTTACGCGCTGGCTGCCTACCTGCAACACTTTGCCTGTTTTTTTCTGAGCCTCTATTATACCAGGGCCCTCACTTATCTTATAAACCATTGGTTTCTCACAATACACGGCTTTGCCTTTTGCTAACGCATCTTTTGTGATACGTGAGTGCCAGACATCGGTGGTAGCAACAATAACTGCGTCTATATCTGATCTGTCTAATAGCTCTTTGTAGTTCCGGGTTGTAAAAAGTTCGTTGCCATACTGTTCTTTCGCATTTACCAACCTGCCCGGATAAAGATCACAAATGCCCGCAAGTTCCACACCAGGCACTCTTAACGCTGTTGTCAGATCGAAATGGCCCTGTACTCCATAACCAATAACACCGAGGCGGATCTTATCTGCGTTTGCAATTTTCCTTTCATAGAACAACGTTCTTTGTTCTGCTTTTTCCTGCCCTGCAAGGGTGCTTAAGGGTGACACGGCGGCCAACATACCTGTGGCGCCAATTTGCTGTAAAAATCTTCTGCGGGATGACCGGCTTTCTTTTGACATGGTGCAATTTTATTTTGGACTTTCAAATTACTGAATTAAATGACTTGTGCGGGTCGTTTAATTTAATTTTTAATTATCGGTCATATATAGTTTCATATATAGTTTTATTATTTCTCCTGATATTAAAATATTTAATGAACTGTTAAGAAGAAGTTATTGAATAGCTGCGATTGCCTGTATTTCGTGCGAATGGCCGGAGCAGTCACAGGTTTCAGGCTACAAAAGGTAAAAACTTACAATGCATTTCGAAGGGAAGCTGAATCAGATATTTGTTGGACATCATAGAGAAAAATCGCTGTAATTCAACAGGAACAATGCTTACAGGTATGAAAACACAGGTCTGTGATGATGAAATCAGGTTTAAGTTGTACAGTACTGTCGGTTTAACTGTTGTACTTTTGATAAAGGAAGTCAGAACAAAGGTTTTCAGAAACAAGGGACCATCGAAAAGGTGAAAATTTCAAAGCCAGGGTAAATGACACAGGGGACTTCCACTTAAAGCAATTTTTCGAATTTTTTTCATATGGCAAGCAATCGTTAGAGGTCGTCTGTTTCTACAGAGGACCCTTTTTTTTATATACATCTCCCGCAAAATGTAAAGCTCCCGCTTGTTGCTGTTCAACGTTAACCCAGCCGCGAACAAATATGGTTGCCAATTTGTATCTTATGTTATTGCTATTGCCATTGTTGCCACCCGACTACAAATTTTCTTTTTCAATTTCAATGTGGGTTTCCTCAATTCAATGACAGTGTTCAGGATAATGATGATGATTCTGTTCTTCAAACCGATTCAATAGATTTGCAGAACAACCCATTACCATGAGTTCTAAAAAAAGCATGCTTGTTATCTTATTGTCATTTTTCTCGCTGGTGCTAAAATCACAAACTGCAGATGATGTGATCAACAGTTATATTAAATTTATCGGCGGCGAAAAGAACTGGAAGGCGGTGCAGACGCTGACCATTTCCGGGGTCTATAATTATGTTGGTGTTTCGTTCCCTTTTATCTCTTATTCTAAGAGGCCAAACCTTTACAAATACATTGTAACAGCAAATGACAAATCGTTTATACAAGCTTTCGATGGAAAGCAGGGGTGGCGAATTGATGGATTCAAAGATGAAAAAGACAAAACTATTCTGAAAGACCGTCAGGCTACTGCCATGGCGAACGAAGCGGATGTAGAACTGGAAAGCCCTTTTATCAATTACCGAGAAAAAGGCAATAAGGTGCAGTTGGAAGGTATGGATACTTCAGTTAGCCATGGTGCTTACAAAATAAAACTTACGCACAAGAATGGGAATACTGAAACTTACTTTTTCAACAGTAAAGATTTTTCTCTTGTAAAAAAACTGGCAATTTCTACAAATGATGAGATGGATAAAGCAATCTTAGATGTAGAGTATAGCAACTACAAAGTAATTGGTAATATAAAAGCGCCTCACAATATTTCACATACTACAAATGGGCAACCTGTACTTAAGATAACGATTGGTCACATTGAACTGAATACGCCTATTAATAATAGCATATTTAATCCGTGATAAATTAAA
>NZ_DATHKG010000015.1:0-89798 GCF_035489435.1 Flavitalea sp. | reverse complement strand
TCGCGCTGGAAGTGTATCTAAAAAAGCCGATCAGGGAACTAAAAGCCGATCGGAGACAAGAACCACCAGCGGAATGAACAATGGTAATAACCAGGAATCACAGTGGCAAATCAAACCAACCGAAAGGCCCATCCGGCGAAGGGAAGAACCGAGTGAACGCCATGAACGTGCAAAATCAACATGATCAAATTTAAGAATCGGGATCGGAAAAGCTACATACAGGACATAGAAATTCTATCGCCGGGGCAGGCATTAAAAAACGCCTGCATCAACACAATTTTTTGATCAGGAATGGAGCTATTTAACAGGTTCCGCTTCCAGAGCCAGCTTTTTATCTGCTCTGCCATTGCTGGCCGGGTTTGGCTCAGGTGCCGCGTTCATATGACACTGACCATTGAAATTTGCCGTCGGTTCGATCTGTAATTTGGATGAGTAAATATTGCCCGTGATTTGTGAGCCGCCTTTCAGCTGAAGAAGTTCTTTCACTTTGATGGTTCCGCTGACTTTGCCCATGATATCGGCTGTTTGACCGCTGATATCGCCCTCAATTACACCGTTTGCTCCAATCACAACTTTTGCAGTACAGTGGATGTTGCCTTGAAGTGTGCCGTCGATTCGGATATCGCCGTTGCTGGATATATCACCTTTCAGTGTAGTTCCGGCTGCTATTAAACTGGCTCCGCCGGTTCCTGCTGGTGATTCGCTCAAGCCGTCAGATTTGGATTTCTGGTTAAACATATGGATCGGTTTTTAAGTGGATTGGTTATATAATCGGTTTCAAAAAGGATGTTCTGGATTATTTGTGTTCTGAATTATTTGTGTTCTGAATTATTTGATGATCCGGGTGTTTTGATGCCCTCGCTATTCCGTAATGTTCTCTGCTTTAGGAATGTCAAGTGCATTTGTGTCAAGCTTCAGCGTACTACCTCCCATCAACACCCCACGCACACTTTCCAGGTATTGGTCCTTGTATTTCATCGCCTGATCCAGTGAATCAGTCTTTATTTTCAGGTCTCTCAGCTCTTTTGTCGCATTTACATCTCCATAGCCCGGAATGTACAATCTTAAAGGCGTAAATACAATCAAAGCAACGGTAAGGCCGGTTAAAAGTACAAAAATGGTGCTGAGTGCAATATAAACACTGAGCCGTGATAACTTAAACGTAACAACTTCCTCATAAGTATCATCGTTCATCACTACCAGGCGGTAACGATTCTGCAAACGCTGAAAAGTGGAATTGGCATCGAATTTGGCCATACATTAAAATTCAATTGATTAAAGATACTGTTTGCCCGCATGAATTTGGTTTTAAGCGGTTGGATTTTACCTAAAAATTAGTTTTACTAAAGGGTTCCTATTAATCCGGGAATCGATTTGTTAATAGTTCAATTAAATTGGGTTAAGGATAATAATTTTGCTCCAAATCAGTTATTAAGCGTTTAGTTTGTCCCGGATGCGTAAGGTTTTCAATCAGATATTTGTTTTCAGTCTAGTGATTTGTGTTCTCTGGCAGGATGTTAGTGCCCAGGGAGGACTGAGCTTTGACCTCATCAAACCAAAAAAGTATGAGGAGAAGAAGTTAGGTTCTGAGAAATCTGCCGACAAAAAATTCGGTGCGGTGCGCAAATTCACCCAAAACACTGTCACCAAATTCAACTGGAATTTCAACGCAAAGAACAAACTCGACCTCGTCATTGCCAGAGCCAAGGCTGCACATAAAGACGATTATACCCGGCTACTTTCCTTTTACAATTACGATCTTTCACAAACGAAACAGTACCAGACTGACCTCGATTCTGTTATCTATAAGGCAAATGCTGGTATACTAATCCATGATCTTCGAAATTCCTGGGTTGACAACCTGTATATGCTGATGGGAATGGCTTATTATTACAAAAATGACCTCGATACAGCCTATCTGACTTTTCAATATATCAACTACGCTTTTTCACCAAGGGAAAAAGACGGATACGATATTCCGATTGGCAGCAACGCTACCGAAGGCGGCAATGCTTTTTCTATCTCTACAAAGGAAAAAACAGGAGTCGCAAACAAAATGTGGGCCCGCCCACCCAGCAGGAACGAATCTTTTATCTGGCAGACAAGAACTTATCTCGCCAAAAATGAAACTGCAGAAGCCGCCGGTATGATTGAAACACTGAAGGCCGATCCCTTTTTTCCTTCACGCCTGTTACCGGATTTATATGAAATGCAGGCTTACTGGTTTTATAAACAGCAGGTTTTTGACAGCGCAGCGGTTTACCTTGAAAAAGCGCTGGAAAATGCAGAAACAGGCCAGGAAAAAGCACGCTGGGAGTACCTTATCGGCCAACTATACGAAAGAGCGGGCAACCCGGAACTGGCCAAAGAATATTTCGAAAGAACTACAAAGCACACTTTTAACCCGGTAATGGAACTGTACGCCCGATTGAATGCTACCAGGCAGGACCGTTCAAACGAAAAGGTGGTTGCGGAAAATATCGAAGCAGTGATCCGGATGGCCAGGAAGGACCGTTACGCGAATTATCGCGATATCATTTATTTCACTGCCGCCACCATGGAACTTGAGCGGAAAAATGTGGAAGGTGCCCGCCAGTTATTGATGAAAGCTGTCGCAGTACCGCAAACACAAAACGAATACAGCCAGCGCACCCAGGCTTTTATACTCCTTGGGGATCTTTCATTTGAGGTACATGCATACCGGGATGCAAAACGTTTTTACGACAGTGTGGATATTACAGATCCCGCTATAGGCGATGCAGCATTACTACAACAAAGAAAAATCATACTTCTTCCAATTGTCGAAGAGATCGGGATAATTGAAAGACAGGATAGTTTGCAGCGGATAGCCATGTTGCCAGAAACAGAAAGAGATGCCCTGATCAAAAAGATGGTAAAGCAGATGAGAAAAAGCCAGGGTATCAAAGAAGAAGTGACTGAGGGCGCCGGTGCAAACAGTATTAATAAAACAGCTGCTCCATCTGACCTGTTCGCAAATACAAAAGGCGAATGGTACTTCGATAATGCTTCACTCAAATCAAGAGGATTTACAGACTTTAGAGGAAAATGGGGAAACCGTCCCAATACGGATAACTGGCGCAGGTCTGGTGCCATCAGTCGTATGAATGGTCCGAAAGAACAGAAAGAAGCTGCATTCGGCAAAGACACCCCTGCTGCCGGAACTTCGGTGGCCGGGACCAGTTATGAAGGTTTAATGAAGGATATTCCATTGACTCCGGAACTGATGAAAATCAGCAATGACTCCATTGAAAAAGCCACTTTTAGTCTTGGCAAAATTTACTTCGAGTCCCTGGAAGATTATCCTGAAACCATAAAAACACTTGAAGGATTGCTTACCCGGTATCCGGCTACAATTCATAAACCCGAAGCACTTTTCATCCTTAACTACTGTTACAACAAAACGGGGAACGTTGCAAAAGCGAGTGAGACAAAACTGCTACTCGAGCAGCAATACAGTGGTTCCGAATATCAGAAGATGGTTACCAATCCAGGTGGCGGTACCCAGAAAAGCAAAGCAGAGGCTGATATGAACCGCCGTTATGAGAGCATTTATACCAGTTTCATTGAAGGGCGTTTTGACCAGGCCCTGGCCGATAAAAAAATTGCCGACAGTTTATACGGTACAAATTACTGGACCCCACAATTGTTATACATTCAGTCGGTTTATCATATCAAACAAAAACAAGACGACCAGGCAAAGGTTGTTCTTCAGCAAATTATAAAGTTGTACCCGACTTCGCCGCTTTCGCCGAGGGCGCAGACCATGCTTGATGTTCTTGGCCGTAGAAAAGAGATCGAAGATTATCTTACAAACCTGAAAATTGAAAGACCAGGCGAAGATTCCGCTTTTATAGTAACTAATGACCCGGTCATTAAAAAAGAAATTGTAGAGGTTCCGCCCGTGATGCCGCCTGTTGTACCAGTGGATAGTGTCGCGATCAGGCAGGCCGATAGTTTAATGGCCCTGCAAAACTTAGAAGACGGTCTGAAGGCAAAAGCCGCTGCTCTGACACCTGTTGGAAAGCCGAAGGATAGCATTAATACTTCATTTAAAGTGGCCGCAACCACTATGGTCGATAGTTTTAGCCGGGCGATTCCGGGTATCAAACCCGATACAACTGCTATGGCGGTGGATTCTAATCTCGCTAAAAATAAGGTGGACACCAGTAATCTGGCTAACGTAGACACCAGTAATCTGGCTGCTGCTGTCATTCCGCCGGTAAGCCGGCCTCGCGTCGACAGTGCCGTTGTTGTAGCCAAACCGAAGCAACCAGTCATCAATTCAGTCTATACTGCCGATTCAGAAGCACCCCATATGGTGATTATGATCCTCGACAAAGTTGACCCGGTTTATGTAGGTGAAGCAAAAAATGCATTCAACCGCTATAATAAACAGAATTATTTCAATTTACCAATAGAAACAACCAACCAGCCTTTGAGCGATTCACTGAACCTGGTTGTGATCTCGCCTTTCCCAAATGCGGCTGCAGCACTTGATTATACACGCAAAACTGCGGAGATAGCCGATACCCGGATTATTCCATGGATGCCAAAAGGTAAGTTCAGTTTTGTTGTAATTACCCCGGCGAACCTCCAGCTTTTACAGAGTCGAAAAGACCTGGCAGAATATCTGAAATTCCACGGGCAGGCTTATTCAGGAAGATAATACCTGGTCCGGTCCATCACCTTCAGCCCTTATGATGGCTATCCTGTCAACAGGTTTCCCCGTGGTCTGATAATGAATTTATTACACTGAATCAGAAACATTAAGAATACTTTTGACTTACGGGACAGTATTTGTAGTTTTCAAGTACGATTTTTGCCGTTGTTGTTCTGTTACTCTACCCTAAATCATAATAACTCATTAATATGTCCCGACCGGTCCGAATTTTCTGGAAGATCTTTTTAATTGGTTTTGGCTCTTTCGTATTGTTCCTCGCTTTACTTAACTGGGGAGTTTTTGGCGAAATGCCTTCACTGGCTGAACTGGAAAATCCAAACATCATCCAGGCTTCAGAAGTTTATGGAGATGACGGCACATTGATGGGTAAATACGTGAAGGAAAAAGGTAACCGTCGTAATGTTGACTACAATGATATATCCAAAAATGTTATACAGGCACTGATTGCTACGGAAGATAAAAGATTTTATGATCACTCGGGGATTGACGGAAGAGGTGTTATGCGTGCTGTGCTGTTGCTCGGTAGTAAAGGCGGTGGTTCGACCATAACCCAGCAGCTGGCGCTGAACATGTTTGCAGAACGCGCCTCCAACCCTGTCAAACGTGTGCTGCAAAAACTGAAAGAATGGATCATTGCCGTAAAACTTGAACGCAATTTCACAAAACAAGAGATCATTGCCCTCTACCTTAATACAGTTCCTTTCAGTGATAATGTTTATGGAATCAGGAACGCATCAAGAACGTTTTTCTCCAAAGAACCTGATCGCCTGAACGTTGAAGAAGCAGCCGTGCTGGTGGGAATGTTAAAAGCAACCTATACTTATAATCCCCGCACGAATTACAAGTCATCTTTCAATATCCGGAACAGCATTATTGATCAGATGGCGGAAATGAATTATCTGACACCCGCAGTGGCAGCTGATATCAAAAAAAATCCCATCAAACTTAACTATAACAAACTTGATGAAAACAATGGTATCGCGCCTTATTTTCTTGATGTGATTCGCGACGAACTCAGGAAATGGGCAAGGGAACATAAGAATTCAGACGGCAAACCCTATGATATCTATGAAGATGGTTTGAGGATTTATACTACCATCAATCCAAGAATGCAGTTGTATGCAGAAGAAGCGGTTGCTGCTCATATGCCTGTTTTACAACGTGTATTGAGCGCTCAAAAAAGCCTGAAAACGGATGCAGTCTGGAAAGGACACCAGAACGTTCTTGATAACGCAATGAAGAATAGTGAGCGTTGGAAAAATGGCAAAGCGGAAGGACTTAGTGATGCAGAACTCAGGAAAACGTTTACTCAAAAAGTTCCAATGAAAGTTTTTGCCTGGAACAGCAAACGTCAGAAAGACACGTTGATGACCCCGGCTGATTCGGTTAAATATTACCGTGAGATGATGCAGACAGCTTTTATGGTTATGGATCCTTTAAGTGGCGCGGTAAAAGCCTGGGTCGGCGGTATTGATTTCAAAAACTATAAATATGATCACGTTAACCTCCGCACCAAGCGGCAGGTCGGTTCATCCATCAAGCCTTTTTTATATGCACTTGCCATTGAAGAATATGGCTTCACCCCTGAAACACAGTGTGAAACCTCTCAACAATATTTTCCCGGTTCAGGTTATGTTCCGGCACAGGATCGTGGCCTGACTGGCACCCGAACCATGGCTAGTGGTCTTACCTGGTCGGTTAACGAAGTGGCGGCTTATCTTATAAAGCAAACTACACCTCAGCGTTTTGCCAACTTTATCAGCGAAATGAATATACCAACCAAGGTACAACCCTACCCTTCGATCAGCCTTGGTTCCTGCGAACTTTCATTGTTTGAAATGATGTGGGGATATACCATGTTTCCTTCAAGAGGATTCAGTACAAAACCGGTTTATTTCAGTCGTATCGAAGATAAAAACGGAAATGTCCTGGCAACATTTACCACTCAGCGCAAAGAAGTATTGAGCCAGTCAACGGCGTATATTATGTCCAGGATGATGCAGGGTCCGGTTGATATTGGTACTGCAGCCGGTTTGAGGTCGAGACTTGGTGTTGCGGAAATGGGCGGAAAAACCGGAACTACTAATGACTATTCTGACTCATGGTTCATGGGCTTTACTCCTCAATTGCAGGCAGGTGTATGGATCGGTTGTGATGATCCTTTTGTAAGGCTTGAAGGTAAACTTGGTGAAGGTGGACAGGCAGCAAGACCGATATATGAATACTTTTTTAAGAAAGCCCTTGCTGATAAAACGCTGGGCCTCGATCGCCAGGCTAAATTCCCTGAGCCTGAAAATATGAAAGTGGAATACGATTACCGTTTGATAAATACCCAGCCGGTCCAGAACGAAAGTAATGAATCTGGTAACGGTAACGCAGATGAATACCTGAGTACACCTGATGCAGGAAACGTGCCTGTTGATTCAAAACAGTCTATGGAAGAATCCAAAGTGCTGGAGGAAGCTAAAGGCAAAAAGAAAGATAACCCCGAAGTAAAACCACCAGCCCAGGAAGAAGATGATAAGAAAAAAAAAGGGGGATTTTTTAAACGTCTTTTCAAGAAAAAGGATAAAGAGAATTGATTCCCACCTGACATTACAATCTGCATGATGAGACAATTGATTCCATACTAACGTCTATTGATTTTGAAACAGCGATAATTGATTTCAGCGCAGCTTTTATCGATATAGATTACTGGAATTTTTTATCGGTACAGATTACTGGAATTACAATGACTATTGATTTTATCAGTAGTACTCTCATTTTAAGATAAATAAATTCTTTCCTACCCGTTAATTCTTTCTAACCCGTCCCTTAGTAGAGTCAATGTATTGATAAAGCTTTTCAGTCTCTTCAGGATAAATAGAAATATGGTGGGTTCTCAACACTGCTGCCCTTGGAGCTTGCTCGTTTTCAAGTCTCATAGTAAGTGAATTAGAGGACCTGGCAGGCATATGACAGCTTACACAATTTTGTTTTATCTCTGCCTGTGTCATCTCAGGACCCTGCTCCTGTTCAGACCCGGGATTATGCTTTTCACCAGGCTTAAGATTGTTGGAAGTTGTATTTTGAACTCTTGGAATACTGGCATGGTCCCCTGTATGACAACTCATACATTTTGTTACAAAAATTTCCTGCTTCGCTCTTTCATTTTCATGGGTATTATGACAAGTTGAACATGTCATTGACGGACTCATCCGGAAACACTTACTCGATTGGAAAAGGGCAAATTTGTTTCCATGGACATCTACATTATCGGGATTGCTTGTATCATTATTGATCTTATAATACAAAGACAAAGAATCTCCCGGAGAAAAGCTGAAAGCAGGTTTAAGCGCTTCCTGCAAGCCTGAATGACATAAGCCACATAAATCAAGCTGCAATTGCCTGTTTAGGGTGCCAGGACCCAATACGAACCTGGCATTTTTTTCTTCAGGATGGGTTTCGTGAAATGATGCATGTTTAGCTGCCGGTCCGTGACAACTTTCACAACTCACACCATATATAATAGCTGATTTTTTGAAGCGGTTGGAAGCGATGTTTTCAGGAAATAACGCGCCTGCGAAAGTAGAATGACATTCCATACATCTTGCAGTTACCGTTCTTTTGAAGTTAATGGCAAAGTCGTTATATCCGGGGCTGCCTGACCAGCTGTCGGCCGGCCCGAAATAGGAAACAGGAAGCTGAAATAGACCATCATTTTTCCAATACAGGTATGATTGTCCGCCCTGCCCTGATCCGACCACAATATCAAAACGGTTCGATTCACCTACCGCCTTTCCATGCAGGGCCTGTTGGTACATGCCGCTGTCTCTCTTCTCCATCACCACCCGTTCGTAGTAATTCAGGGCAAATATGTTTTTGCCGGGGTAAAAACTTCCTTTCACCGTTTTGGCATTTGCTTCGGCACTTGTTATTGCATGAGCTGTATGCGAAAAACTTTCACTGATCTCTTTATGGCAGGAAACACAGCTGGCAGACCCGGCAAATTCATCTCCTTTTTTATTAAAAATGCCTGAAGGGGTAACCGGATTATCTGGCATACACCGAGTAATGAACACAATTCCATAACATAAGAAACCAATTATCACCGCTATTCTTTTCATAAGGCTAAGACATAGCATTAAATTATATACATAAAACGCTATTAATCTATCAGTTAAAAATACTGTGAATAACTGTTAACGAAAGTGTAAAATTTTTTTACAGGATAAGTAAGAATGAATTAAAATTATATTAATTTTCTAATCTAATCAACGAAATACTGCTGTATGAAAAAAATCCTCCGCCGGGTCCGATCCCAGTTACCGCTTATTTTATTAATGCTTCTCACTCAATCAATTTTAGCCCAGAAGTCCATCAATGGCCGGGTTATCGATAAGGGTAGCAAATCGGCAATTCCCAACGCAAGTGTTGCACTGAAAGGTACGAGCACTGGTACACAAACAAATGCCAACGGCACCTTTACTATCAAAACCAACAAAGCTGATGATGTACTGACGATTACTTCGGTAGGTTACGACGCTATTGATGTTTCCCTTGGTAGTAAGGATAGTTTACTTATCGAAATGGCGCCAAGCAACTCAACCTTAAACGAGATACTCGTTACAGGTTATACCGCCCAGCGTAAAAAGGACATTACCGGTTCGGTGTCGGTAGTTAATACTAAAGAGCTTGTTGCGAACCCCGGTTCCAATGTGGAAAGTTTATTGCAGGGAAGAGCTTCAGGTGTTACTGTGGGAACCTCAGGTGTGCCTGGTGCAGGAGCTTCAGTGCGGATCCGTGGATTTACCACGTTCAATGCAAATGAACCTCTGTATATCGTTGATGGCGCCCGTATCAGTGCCATCTCTGACCTCAACCCCAACGATATAGAATCAATGCAGGTATTGAAAGATGCCTCCGCAGCTGCCGTTTATGGAGCAGCGGCCGCAAACGGAGTTATCATCGTTACAACTAAAAAAGGAAAAGGTCAGTCTAAGGTTACTTATGATGCATATTATGGAGTTCAGTCACTGACAAAAAAATACGACCTGTTAAATACCGAAGAGTATGGGAAGTACTTGCTGGGTTTGCAAAAAGGTATTCCTGGGCAGACTGGAACCAGCTTCAATCTTGGCCAGTATAACGGCGGTAAAACTTCTACTTCTTCACCGGTTATTCCTGAATATATCCTGGCTGGAACTGCCAGTGGTGTGCAGGCAGGTGATCCATTAGCTGATCCAAACTTATATAAGCTCGATCTTAATGACGTTAATGGTAATGGTACCTATCTGATTGTACCAGCTAACAAAACCGGTACAGACTGGATGGATGCTATTACACAGAATGCGCCGATGATGAATCATAGCCTTACTGTTTCCGGGGGCACCGGCACTGGAAATTATCTTTTCGGGATAAATTATTTTAACCAGGAAGGCATTATCAAATACACTGATTACAAACGGTATTCGGTACGGGCTAACACCAATTTTACAGTGAAAAACTTCCTGAAAATCGGTGAAAATCTCCAGGTTAACTATATAGACAGACATGGCTTTACAAACCAGGATGAGGGCAACGCGATTTCTATGGCTTATCGTATGCAACCCATTGTCCCGGTATTTGACCTGAAAGGCAATTACGCCGGAACAAGAGGTTCAAACCTTGGTAATGCTTCGAATCCATTTGCTAACCTGCAAAGGGGTTCGGATAATGTCGACAGGAAAGTTGGTATCATTGGATCAGTATATGCTGAAATTGCTTTTCTCAAATACTTTACTTTGAAAACAGTGTTGGGAATGGATTATGGCACCAGCCACTATTATAATTTTGGTGTGCCGGCATATGAAAATGCTGAAGGCAGGGGCGGTACCGGTAATTTCAATGAAGGCGAAAGCTTTGGATATCTTACCACCTGGTATAATACACTTGGATTTCAGAAGATCTTCGCTGACAAACATGATGTGAAGTTCCTGTTAGGTACTGAAATGGTACAAGGTTCAGGTCGCGATATGGATGCAAGTACAAACAATTATTTTTCTTTCGACAGAAATTTCTGGCAGATAAATTCCGGTCTTAATACAACGCCCTCCGGTTCCAGCTATGAATTTCGCTACCGCAAATATTCACCTGTAATCGCCAAGCTTGACTATGTTTATAATGACAAGTATCTTTTGAGTGCTTCATTCCGAAGAGATGGTTCTTCCAATGGATTTGGTCCCAATAATAAATATGGTAATTTCTATTCCGGAAGTTTGGGATGGCGCATTTCAGAAGAATATTTCATGAAAGATATTTCCTGGCTGAATGACCTGAAACTAAGAGCGGGTTATGGATACCTTGGTAATGATAATATCATTGACTTTGGTTTTTTGACAACCTTTGAATTTGACAGGGGTAATGCCAGCTACCCCATCGATGGGGGTAATACCGGATTTTCGGCAGGCTTGAGACATAACGGGGTAGGTAACCCAAATGTTAAATGGGAAGAAGCCTATACCACCAATATTGGACTTGATGCATCTATTTTAGACAGCAGGATTAACATAGTACTTGATGTCTATCGTCGTCTTACAAAGGATCTTTTATATGAAAGACAGTTGGATCCAACGATTTTCGGTAACGTTGACCGCCAGCCGACAAACATTGGCGAGATGACGAACAGGGGAGTTGATCTTTCTGTGTCATACAGGGCCGACATATCAGGCGATTTCAGATTTGATGCGGGACTGACTTTCTCTTTATACAGAAATGAAGTCGGAGTTATTGCGGATCCATTCTTCGAAGGCAACAGATCCAGGATCGATCCATTCAACCGTTCGGTGACCGGCCAACCTATCTCCAGTTTTTATGGATATATCATCGATGGTTTCTTCCAGAACCAGGCAGAAGTTGATGCGATAGAACAATCAAACGAAGGCATTGGTAAATGGAGATACAAAGATCTGAACGGAGATAAAAAGATAACTGTGGATGACAGAACATTTATGGGCAACCCCCACCCTAATTTCACAGCAGGTCTTAATCTTAGCGCTACATACAAAAACTTTGATTTCGCTGCTTTCCTTTACTGGAAAAACGGTGGTGAAATCGTAAACTATGTTCGTTACTGGACAGACTTCAATACATTCCAGGGTAACCGTGATAAGAGAGTATTATATGATAGCTGGACACCAGATAACCGCAACGCAAAACTACCAGTACTGGATGCATCTGATGGAGCAAGCGGCCAGGTTCCGGTTAGTTATTTTGTTGAAAATGGCGGATATCTGAGAATGAAGAATCTGGCTATCGGATATACTATTCCAACTGCTACTATGTCAAGATTCGGTATAGAAAGATTGAGAATTTATCTCCAGGCTCAAAACCTGTTTACTATTACTGATTACACAGGACTTGATCCGGAAATCACTACCCAACAGGTGGGACGCGATGACTATCGTGCAAGAAGATCAGATGCAAACAGTTTAGGAGTTGATTTTGGAAATTTCCCTACTCCACGTATTATCACATTTGGTCTTAATGTTACATTCTAATCAACTACTGAAAAAAAATCATATGAAACGATTTAAAAAATTATCCCTCTATGGTCTGCTTCCAGCAGTATTGATTGGAATGCTGATTATACAGGCATGTAAAAAATCTTTCCTGGACGCCAAGCCATACGGGCAATATGAGGCAAGTCTTGTTACCAATAAAAAAGGACTGGATGCCTTACTGATAGGCACCTATGGTGTTATCGACGGCCAGGGTATATCCGGGGATGGCTGGGAAGGATCAGCTGTTAACTGGGCAACTGCAGGTGTTGCTGCAGACGATGCTTACAAAGGTACTGACGCCAATGACCAACCGCAGATGACAGAAGTGGAGCAATACAAATCACAACCGACCAACAGGTATTTTTATAACAAATGGATAGTGCTGTACGAAGGTATCGCCAGGTCAAATGATGTAATAAGACTTGGAAATAATCCGGACATCGAAGGATTGTCTGCTGATGACAAAAAAAATATCCTCGGCCAGGCAAGATTCCTGAGAGGACATTTCCATTTTGACGCAAAACGGATGTGGAAAAATGTGCCTTATATTTCCGATACAACTACCAAATATGGTAACACCACTGATATCTGGCCACTGATTGAAGCAGACTTCAAGTTCGCTTATGATAACCTGCCTGCAACACAACTTGAAAAAGCCCGTGTTAACAAATGGGCTGCAGCAGCCTACCTTGCCAAGGTCTATATGTTTCAGAATAAGTTTACCGAAGCCAAAACCCTGTATGATCTTATCATAGCAAATGGTACATCTTCTTCTGGTACTAAATATGGATTGCAAGACGCATACTGGAAGAATTTTGATGCGCAATTTGACAATAATGAAGAAACGGTATTTGCAATTTCTTCTGCCGCTTCCGGAACTGTTGATCAGACAGGTGAAGCATCACTCGGTCTTGCTTTCCCTTATGGTGGCGACTTTGGATGTTGCGGATTTTTCCAGCCATCTCAGAACCTGGTTAATGCATTTAAAACAGGTGCCGATGGATTACCGCTGCCAACTACTTTTAATAACAGCGACCTGAAGAGTGACCAGGGCCTGAAAGATGCTGATCCATACACAAATGATAATACAACTCCGCTCGATCCACGTTTAGACTGGAGCGTAGGAAGAAGAGGCGTTCCTTTCTGGGACTGGGGTCCACACCCTGGCTACTCCTGGGTACGTGATCAGAACTATGGTGGTCCTTTCAGTCCCAAAAAACATATCTATTCAAAGAAAGACATGAATACTTTAACCTCATCAGGTTGGAGAAATGTTACTGCAAAAGATGTCTATATCATTCGTTACGCAGATGTATTACTGATGTCGGCAGAAGCAGAGATCGAAGTAGGATCAATGGAGGTTGCCCGTACCAGGATTAACCTGGTGAGAAACCGCGCTAAGAGCCCTGCAAGCTGGGTTACCGGAGCTCCTGCCAATTATGTAATCAACCCATACCCCGTTGCTTTCGCAAGTAAGGATGCTGCAAGAACCGCTGTTCGATTCGAACGTCGCCTGGAACTTGCACATGAAGGTCATCGCTTTTTTGATCTCGTAAGATGGGGTATAGCAGCGGAAACTCTGAATACATATCTCGAAAAAGAAAAGCTGAAAAGAACCTATAAACAAACTGCTTCGTTTACAAAAAATAAAAATGAGTACTTCCCGATACCCTCTACCATTATTGAGATCGCCGCGAAAAACGGCTCAACATTGGTTCAGAATCCCGGGTATTAAATCAAATGTTTTTTAATAGCAATTGATCTTATATGTAAAAAAGCATCCTCTTTCAAGGATGCTTTTTTTCTTTTTGACATTTGAAGTCACCGGGATCTGACAAGATTTTCCTTCGATTTAGGCTTGTATCTGACTTGTATAAATCTTAAATTGAAACATCATAATTTTTGATCTGCTTATCAATAGAGGCTATATGAATGCTATGAGAAATGTTTTGCTTTTTATGTTTTGTATTCAATTGGTTATAGCTTGTGACACAAATGAACATAAGGTGTTTAAAAAACGTGAATCGTCTTCAACCAATATTTACTTTAATAACAAAATTGTAGAGAACGATTCTGTGAACCCGGTTGATCTTGAGTTTCTTTATAATGGCGGCGGCGTAGCTGCAGGTGATTTTAATAATGATGGTTCGACTGACCTGTATTTCACTGCTAGTGAAGTCAGCAACAAACTATATCTAAACAATGGAAAATTCGAATTTAAAGATGTTACCGGTATCGCAAAAGTCTCCGGTGAAGGTATGTGGAGCAATGGTGCTTCGGTAGTGGATATTAACAGTGATGGCCTCCAGGATATTTATGTTTGCATGGCTATCAAAAAAGATCCAAATCGGAGAAGAAACCTTTTATATGTAAACCAGGGAGTGGATAAAGATGGCGTTCCTGTATTTAAAGAGCTGGCGAAAGAATATAATATTGCCGATACTGGATACTCGGTGCAGGGAGCTTTTTTCGACTATGACAACGATGGGGATCTTGATCTTTATGTAGTCGAAACAAAACTTATTCAAAGAAATGTAGCGGAGTTGTCGGGCAGAAATCCCGGCGATAGTGCCCGCGCTGATGCTGATAAACTATATCGCAATGATTGGAGTGAATCTTTAAAACATCCTGTCTTTACCGATGTGTCATCCCAGGCGGGAATAAAAGAACCCGGTTATGGACTTGGATTATCTATAGCCGACATGAACAATGACGGTTGGAAAGATATTTATGTAACCAATGATTTTTATGATGGGGATCTTCTGTACATAAACAACAGGAACGGCACGTTCACTAATAAATCTGATATTTATTTTAAACACACATCCCAGAATGCCATGGGCAACGATGTGGCGGATCTGAACGGCGATGGCCTGAACGATATTATTGCGGTCGACATGAACCCGGAAGATAATTACCGGAAGAAAAAGAACATGAGCGGTAATAATTACTATGTATATCAGACCATGATGGCTGGCCAAAACAGTTTCCAGTATGTGCGGAATACACTCCAGATCAATATGGGTCCGAGAACACTTGGTAATGATTCAACAGGTGATCCTGTTTTCGCAGACCTGGGTTATTTTGCTGGTGTGGCTGAAACGGATTGGAGCTGGAACCCATCGATTGCAGATTTTGACAATGATGGTAACCGGGATATTTTTATCACAAACGGTTACCCGCGTGATGTAACAGATCACGACTTTGTATCATTCAGGACCCGGGCCGGGAAAATTGCTTCAAAACAAACATTATTAGACGAGATACCACAGATCAGGGTTAGCAACTATGCATATCAGAATGCCGGGGATTTACAATTCGTAAACAAAACAAAGGATTGGGGACTGGATGAACCTTCTTTTTCCAATGGTGCGATTTATGCCGATCTCGACAATGATGGTGATCTTGATTATATAGTAAACAATATCAACCAGGAAGCTTTTGTATATGAAAATCAGCTTTACACTGCGGAGACAGCAAAGGATACCATTACCTCAAACTATATAAAAATAAAGTTCAGGGGCAGTCGTGGTAATTTGGATGGAATTGGTGCCATCGCCACCGTATTTTATGGTGATAAACAACTCACCTGGGAGAACTCACCTGTGAGAGGCTATCTATCCTGCGTTGAAAACAGCCTGGTGTTTGGATTTCCAAAGGAAACAAAAATCGATTCGATTGTGATCAAATGGCCGGGCGACAAAATGCAAACACTGGTTGATGTTAAAACAAATCAGACGCTCCGGGTGGATCAACAAAATGCTTCGCCAGGTGTTCCTGCAGTCCGGATACCATCCAGTCTTTTCACCGATGTTACTGATATAATGAATATCAATTACCGTCATAATGAAAAAGACTTTATTGACTTTAACTATCAGCGCTTATTGCCTCATAAATTCTCAGAGTATGGCCCTGCTATAGCCGTAGGTGATATTGACAATAATGGCTACGAAGATATTTGCGTGGGTGGTACAGAAAATCTTCCCACGACTTTTTTAATGCAGCAACCCAACGGAAAATATATAACCAGATTATTGCCGATAGATACAGCAGCCGATGCCGCCAGATCTGAAACAGAAGGTGTATTATTATTTGATGCCGACACTGACGGCGACCTTGATTTATACCTGGCCAGCGGAAGCATAGAAGCCGCGCCTGGCAGCCCATATTATGACGACAGGTTTTATGAAAATACAGGTAAAGGAAATTTCAAGTCAGCGAAACAAATGTTGCCTGCAAACAATGCAAGTAAAAGCTGTGTTAAGGCAGCAGATATTGACAACGACGGAGATCTTGATCTGTTTGTCGGTGGAAGAGTATTCCCCGGTCGGTATCCCGAAGCAGTGAGTAGTTTTTTGTACCGCAATGATTCGAAATCTGGTCAGATAAAATTTACAGATATCAGTGAAGCTTCAGCACCGGGATTAAAGAACATCGGGCTAAGCTGTGATGCGATTTTCACCGATTTTGATAATGATGGCTGGAAGGACCTCATTGTTGCAGGTGAATGGTCGGCTTTAAAATTTTTCAAAAATCAGAATGGCATATTCAAAGATATTTCATCAACCACCGGAACAGATAAGTTTACCGGCTGGTGGAACAGTATTGCCGGCGGAGATTTTGACAATGATGGTGATATCGACTATATAGCCGGTAATTTAGGAACTAACACATTCTATCGGGGCACCGCTGAACATCCCCTGAGAATATATGCCGGTGATTTTGCCAACAACAGTGGCTGGGTGGCCGTACCATCATTATATCTTTTTGATTCCACCGGTATTAAAAGAGAATTTCCGGCGCAATCAAGAAACGATATCATTGATCAGTTACCGGCCTTGAAAAAGAAATATCTTACATACAGGTCTTTTGCCGGTGCTGAGCTGAAGCATATGTTTCCACCTGCGGTTATTGATTCAGCTTATAAACGCGAAGCGGTTTTTATGCAAAGTGCATATATAGAAAACCAGGGAAATGGAAAATTTGGCATCCGACCCCTGCCCTGGTCGGCCCAGCTTGCCCCCGTATTTGGAATAGTGACAGACGACCTCAATGGCGATGGAAACCTTGACATTGCACTAACAGGCAATGACTTCGGTGCAGAGCCAGCAATAGGCAGGTATGATGCTATGAATGGCCTTGTTATGACTGGTGATGGAAAAGGAAATTTCAGGACACTGAGTATGGCAGAAAGCGGATTATATCTTCCCGGCAATGCGAAGGGCCTTGCTAAGATCCGCGATAACAACAACAATTATTTCCTGGCGGCCAGCCAAAACAAAGACAGGTTGAAATTATACCGCAAAAGAAAAACAGGCAAGCTGTACCCGGTTAATGCTGAAGATATGGATATCATCGTGACTTTGAAAAATGGTCGCAAAAGGAAGATGGAAAATTATACAGGTTCTTCGTTTTTATCCCAGTCTTCATCGTTTATCGAAATCAACGATCAGATTTCAGCTGTTGAAATAATAAACCGAAAGGGTGAAATAAAGAGAACGGATTTTTAACCCGTTCTCTTTATTAAGAATAATTAAGATGAAATGATTTTGCCGATATCGAAACAAGCTCCCTGGTTTTGAATATTATCTCTTAGTATATGATTTGTTATCGTCATTAAGCATAACTGCACAACCTTTATACACTTTTCCTTTGAACCAGACAGTCATTTTGTATTCATACAGGTGATCGCTCATACCATCATTACAAAACCTGGAAGAAATAGAAATTTTCAGTGGGATACCGCCATCGGTAGTCACTGAATACACAACGCTGTCTTTCGTCATTACCGGCCTTTCAATTGGAATGATTACAGGTTTCTGTGTGTCGGCAAGACGAAATAAAATTAATTTCTCTTTGTCAATTTCAATGCTCCAGAAAGGTTCTGTGCCATTGCCTACTATATCAATGCCCTCTGATTTTCTTTGCTTCCAGGAAACATTCTGAGGAGAAGTATTCTTTTTGAATAACACATATTGTGCTGACAGAGAATCCGGAATCCTGGCTCCATTATACTCTGTGTTTATCAGGCTGTCTTTGACCAGTTTGTATTTCGAAACAATCTTGCCTTTCTGCGATAGCACGAACAGGCCTTTTTCATTTGTCCAGGTTCCCTGGGTTTTGATTGCATTGGTTCCTCTTCCCCAATTGACTTCTTCCATTGTATATTCATCATCTGCATTAAACATCACAGTACGCTGAACTCCTTCACAGTTTTTGCATGGTAACATGCCCTGGTAAAACCCGAGTGGAATGGTATCGAACGAATTTGCATTTATGATAGAATCTTTAACTATCAATAGTGTGTCGGTGTTAGTGGTTGTTACGGTAACTACCTCGGTAGTTTTATGTTGAGTGATAAAATACCAGGCTGTTACCCCTATTAATGCAAGAATGATAAGGCTTAAAAACGTTTTCATAAAGGGTATGAGTTATGTATTTTGAACTGAAAGGAGTGAAAAACTCAAATTAGAACCTTTAACCTGCAAATAATAATGTCATCACGGGCAATATGGAAATTAAAATCAGTCAGATTCAATGGAGACCTGTATTCCAGGGCCTTATTGCGGACAACCTTTATTTTGAATGGAGCCTTTAGTATCCGGGCAGGCATCATCACCATCCGCTACTCCGTCACCATCCCTGTCAGACTGCTCTCTAACTGGTATTGTCACCTGCTGTGGTGCCCGGTTTTGTTTTTTGCGCCCGATTTTTCCTGCGAGCCCGATACTATAATAAAAATGGTAGCTGGACAGGGAAGTCACTGGTATCCTGTATTGTGCATTAATCAGCAAATAGGCTTCATCAAAAAAACTTACCTGGATGCCAGCTCCTGCCGGGATATAAGCGGCATAGTAACCGGCATAAAAAGAGGCGCCGGCACCTACCTGCAGGTAGGGCGATAATATGCTTTTGTTTGAAAACATTTTTCCCCGTATCGACACATCTCCTTCTATCAGGAAATTATCTTTATTAAGAGGCGGCTTGTTTTCGAATGGATAATCAAGAAATGACCCGGTGAGGGTGATAGAAACATCAAAATGCTTATCCAGGCCTTCTATATAATTCAGGCCCAGGCCGGGCGACATTTCACTTATTTTTCCAAATTGCTTATTCCTGATGGCCTCTGAAAGTGAGGTTGCGCGGACATTGGCGGCTGACTTGAAATCATTAAAGGCAAAAAAGACTGACAGGGTTGGATCCTGTATATATGATTTAACCTGGCTGGAAACAACAAAATGAAACAGAATGAAACAAAGTACCAGTAAGAAACCCCTTCTCATAAAGACAAGATTTAGAAATCGTCCGGATCTTCTGCATAGCCAATCTAGGTTTAAATTTACAGATCCTTTTTTGCAATTTCAGTGGGTTTAATTTTTCCGAGTACTTCTACTTTTACACGGGCGAGACCACGACCTATATACCCGAGTTTCGAAGCAGCGCTGCGGCTGAGATCGACAAGTCGCTCATTGCGGTGATGCAGGCGGTCATTGATTTTTACGATAACCGATCTGCCATTCTTGATATTGGTAACACGGATCCAGGTATTCATCGGAAGCCCGTTATGGGCAGCCGTCATCTTATCCTGATCATATTTTTCGCCTGAAGAAGTTTTTCTGCCGTGGAACTTACTATGGTAAAAACTTGCCATCCCATATTGGATCTTCGCCGTTTTTTTGACCCGTTTTGCCGAAGTCTTTTGTGGCGGTTTCGGACCAGGTTTGCCCGCCTTGTCCTGTGCAGTTGCAGCATTGACAAAAGCCAGTAGCATAATGGTTAACAAAAGGATGGTTGTTTTCATAGAAATAGTGTTGGCTCAAATCATCTTACTTACCATGATTAATATTATATAACCAGATGATAAACATCTATACTACATGATAAATTTTTATTTTAAATGATGGTTTTACACAACCCGCCAGTTATCACTCTACACATTCGTTTACGAAACACATTAGTTTTATACGCAACATGAAGATTTTATACACTATGTGACGGTTTTATATACGACAGCAAGGTTTTATCTCCGAAATAGCGGTTTTATACACTACATGATGATTTTATCACCGAAATAACGGTTTCGTAAAATCCGGTCCTCGCTATAAATATCCGGATAAAACTTAATTCTGCCGCCCTTGCCCTCACATGAGAAGTACCGGATATATACCGGAACTTTTGCAAAACCGGAAACTACATGTTTTTCCTGGCGACTGATCCATCTCTTAAGCGTATCCGGAGGGTATTTTATTGTGTCATTCCTCACCAGGAAATTCGCCAGCCGTTGAAAATCCTTAACCCTGACACAACCATGACTCAGGGCCCTGTCGCTTTTGCCAAACATCCAGCGGGCGTTTGTATCATGCAAATAAACGCTATACTTATTGGCGAAATTGAATTTAAGAACTCCCAGGGAGTTATCATCACCCTGGCGCTGTTTTATAAGGTATGGAAACCTGTTTTTGCTTAGTTTGCTCCAGTCAATGGTATATGGATCGATGATACTGTCGTTATTATCAACGATCATCAGGTTTTGTTTTGCGAGGTATCCCACATCACGTTTAATCTGTGGCAGCATCTCTTTAAAAATGATGCTGTAAGGCACGGTCCATTGCGGATAAGTTATGAAGTTCGAAACCTGGGAAGTCAATACCGGGGTCCTGGTTTTTGTAGTTCCCACAATCACTCTTGACTCAAAAACCATAGTGTCTGTGTCAACCACTTTCAACATGTATGCAGGAATATTGACCCAAACATAAGTCATTGGCATGGTATCAGACAAAAGCTTATAACGGTCAAGCGTAATCGCAGCACGAATAAATTTTTCCCAATCCGTATTGTTAAGACTGTTTACAGTGGTTTCGTTGATCTTGCCGGTTACCCGCAATCCCTTTTCTTTCTGGTATGTTGATATTACAGTCCGCCAGGCAGTGGTATCCATCGGTTCCACAGCTGATTCAACAATATCTGATTCAAATAGCCGCTTCTGCAATTTCTTGTAAAAATTGGCTGAATCTTTATCTGGGTAGATAAGATAGGTATATCTCTTGAATGAAATAGAGTCGAGGAATGCTTTGAGCCCCAGCTTTAAAGAATCATAATCCGGATGTTTTGGCTCAAGTTGTTGTAATGTATTTTTTACATCGCCGCTTTGTACAACCTGGTTAAATGTATTGAGAAATATATCTTCATTAATCACGCTATCCGGCCTTAGTGTCACACTGTCCCTTTCGAGTCTTCCATATTTAAGATGCCTGGCGATAAGTAGTAAAGCATCTGTAAGCATCAGGTCGGTGCGACTCCATAAAGCAGCGTTTTTGGCAGCTAAGGTATCATTTGCGAGTTGATAGAGCGATCCCTGCACGGGCTTCATATGATAGTCTGCGGGAAACAGTCCGAACTCTTTTGATTTCTTAATAAATTCAAATAATGAGTCTGCTGCAGGCAACCATTTTTCATCGTTTCGCCAAACAGGTTTGTAACCGTTACCTGCATATATTTTTTCTACCAGGTGCACCTGCACAAGCAATATGGAATCATTGATTCTTCCTTTATTGATTACGGCATACTCTATTGTTTGTTGCAGATTTTTGCTGATGCGGCTGTTGATATTTTCCTCCTGGGGTACAATATCATTGTCCTTCGGCTTTTCCGGCGAACCACAGGAAGCAAAGATCACCGGGATAATCAACCTGGTTAAGAATAGGATCTTGCTTTTGAGCATCATGCGGCTAGGGCTGGTTAATAAGTTTTAGCTTCAAATCGAACACATCACGGTCAACGGTCACAATGATATACAAAAATGGATATAAATACTACTTTTTATTCAGGATTGTAGGTGTTTAACCTCATAAAGAGGTCAGTATTTACAGCCACTGCCTAACTACCTGTAATATAAGTCGGAAATAGATTCAACGAAAAAAAGACATATTTGTTATAGCTTGAGAATGAGATGTCTAAAAATCAACTAAATTTTCTATCGCTTAAAAAGCTTTCAAGGATGGTGTTGAAGAATGAGTTTAAATTGCTTATACAGTAGGATATAGCCTAAACTGGAAAATGATATCAGAGACGAAGTTTGGGATTTAAGTTTTAAGGGTGACGATAAACAATCTCACATCTCAATTTCAATAGATCTTAAAAACAAGTCAAATGAAAAAAAGTGCTTCGTTGCTATTTTTTGTTTTCACGGTGGTTGTTTTCTCTTTTGCACAGGACACAGTCTCTACGATGACCAAAAAAGTATTTATGATCCCCATGCGTGATGGTGTCAAACTTTTTACAGTGGTCCTATATCCAAATAATCACAGTAAGGCAGTCCCATTTTTATTAAATCGTACGCCCTATGGAGCAGATGCATCAGGGACTGACGACTCATCAGTCAATGTTTTGAAATGGACTCCCTATTATGGAGACTTTGCGAGGTCGGGATATATTTGGGTTTTCCAGGACATTCGTGGCAGGTATAGAAGCGAAGGTAAATTTGAAATGATTCGTCCTTTATATCACCAGGCCGATAAAAACAAATCTGATGAAAGCACGGATACCTGGGATACGATTGAATGGTTAATAAAAAATATTGCGAACAACAACGGTCGCGCCGGTATCCTGGGTATTTCATACGACGGATATATGGCCTTACAAGCTTGCGTTGATCCACATCCTGCACTTAGGGCAAGTTCCCCCCAGGCACCATTCGCCGACATGTTCCTTGGTGATGATTTTCATCACAACGGTGCATTCCGTTTAAGTTATGGCTTCGAATACAGCTATGGGATGGAACATGCAAAAGACAGTTTTAGTAGTTATCCTTTCCCCCAATACGATATGTTCGATTGGTTTTTAAAACTTGGATCCCTTAAAAATGTGAATGATAAATATTTTAATGGATCAGTTCCCACCTGGAACAATTTTGCAAGCCATCCTGATTATGATACATTCTGGATAAAAAGGTCAGCCCTCATAAATATCAATTACCCCCAGATACCCATTCTTCACGTTGGTGGCTATTATGATCAGGAAGACTTAAATGGGCCACAGGCCTTGTATGAAAAGCTTGAAAAGAAGGACAGCCTGAATAAAAACTATATTATTCTTGGACCCTGGAGTCATGGTTACTGGGCGGCACCTAAAGTGGATAGTCTTGGTAAAATAAGCTTCCTGGATAACACGGTTTCGCGCTTTCAGAAAATCCAGAAACAATGGTTTGACTTTTGGCTCAAGGATATTGGTGATGGAAAGTTTGAGGAAGCAAATTGTTATCAGACCGGATCCAACACGTGGCAGTCTTATGATAAGTGGCCAGGTAAAACCAGCGAAATCAAAAAACTTTATATTAATTCCGACAATTCGGCGGGCTTTACAAAACCTAAAAACAGTTTGGCTAACGTTAAATATGTTAGTGATCCTGCTAAACCCGTGCCATATAGACCTCAACCAATTGAAGCCACTTATGGCGAAGGAAGTCGTTGGAATTCATGGCACGTGGATGATCAACGCTTTGTCGCATCCAGACCGGATGTGTCCGCATTTTCTACTGAAGCACTAATTTCAGATCTTACTGTTACGGGAAAAATAATGGCACATATTTTCGCGAGCACAACAGGCACAGACGCTGACTTTGTAGTTAAACTAATTGATGTATATCCGGATATTGACACACAACAAATACAGATGAGCGGTTATCAATTGCCAGTTGCCATGGAAGTCTTCAGGGGCCGTTTCAGAAAAAGTTTTACCACTCCTTCCCCATTGACACCAGGAAAACCAGAAGAATTTATTATTGATCTGCACAGCATAAACCATGTTTTTCGACGCGGACATAAATTGATGGTACAGATCCAGAGTTCGTGGTTCCCCGTAATTGACAGAAATCCTCAAAAGTATGTTTCCAATATTTTTGAAGCAAAAGAGGCTGATTTTATTAAAGCAACGCAGACCATTTATTGCAATAGTCAATTTGCTTCTTATATTCAACTGCCTGTAATTGAAAATAATTGATAAGGATTTTCAGAACAGGATCTTGATATCACCATTGTTGAAAAATGTCTAAACCACCAATATGATGATGATTAAGTTTTGGTTGGTTTTATTATTATTTTGTTGGACTCAGGTATTTGGACAACCTAAACTGAACAACTACTAAAAAGTGGATTTGAATTTACTAGTCTTTTCATCACCGGTGATATCTCCACCCGATCTGATCTGAATCTGGATATTGCTGATCCATTCCGAACAACCTTTGCTAAGGAGGAACTCATTCACATCGTTGATAACTTTCATTACCTGGTCATAGGTACCTTCAAGCACTGTAGCAAAAGGACCAACATCATATGAGATTCCTGAATCTTCGATGATCGAAATAGCTTCATCAACCCATAAATAAGGATGACGATCTTCAACAACAGGAATTATCTGGAGGGATGCGTTTATGATATATTGGTGCATAAATTCGTTTTATGGAAGGATTAATTTATGCGATTCAACTGGTTTGAGATTGGTTTTGTACCGGTATTTCAGCAATAACACGGGGAATCTTTTGCTCAATCATCATAAGATCTGCAAGTACCATAGCTGTAACGGCTTCCAGTATCACAGGCACGCGTAAGGCGATACAAAGATCATGTCGGCCTTTTACTGAAAATGATTCTACCTGGTTGGTCTCCCAGTTTAAAGTCTGCTGAAGTTTTGGTGTCGAAGAAGTCGGCTTGATGGCGATCCTGAACACAAGTTCATTCCCGTTGGTAATACCACCTACTACCCCACCTGCGTGATTGGTTCGTGTTTTACCAGTGTTATCTTCTATGGCATCGTTGTGTTCACTGCCAAACATTTTCGCAGCAGCAAAACCGGTTCCGAATTCGATACCACGAACTGCAGGAATAGCGAAAACAGCATGGGCAAGAACGGATTCTACCGAATCAAAAAATGGTTCACCGATGCTTACGGGCAAACCACTCACGCGGCATTCAACAATTCCTCCAACCGAATCCTTAGCATCAATAGCGCGTTGTAAGCCGGCTTCAGGATCAGCTATGCCACCAATTTCGGTGATCGTTGCAACAACCTTTACACCCTTCAATAATTTTTTTGCGATCACACCCGCTGCAACGAGGGCAACAGTGAGGCGGCCGCTGAAATGTCCACCACCCCTGAAATCTTCATAGCCACCATATTTTTGATGTGCCACAAAATCTGCATGACCCGGACGTGGAACGGCGCGTTGTTTTTCATAATCACCTGAACGCGTATTATTGTTTTCAAATAAAATGGTAATCGGGGCACCTGTTGTTTTGTTGTTGAAGACTCCACTTTTAAAAATAGGAAGATCGTCTTCCTTACGCGGTGTGGTACCTTTTTGGTTACCTCCTTTTCTTCTTTCAGTGTCTTCAAGAAAATCTTCAACAGTTAAAGGCAAACCAGCCGGACAACCGTCAATATTCAATCCTACACTTTCGCCATGCGATTCACCAAAAATGGCAATTTTGAAAAGTCTACCAAATGCATTCATTGCAAATTATTTTACTTCTTCCTTATTTTACTTCTTGTTACTTCTTGCTTATTTTACTTCTTGTTACTTCTTGCTTATTACTTCTTGCTTATTTATATTCAACATTCGCCCCGAGCAACCTGATGTTATCATAGAAATCAGGATAAGATTTATTGATGGCATCGGCAACTTCGATAATTACCGGTTTGTCAGCTTTCAGCGCTGCCACGGCACAAGCCATAGCTATCCGGTGATCATGACGCGAATGTACTGTTGCTCCTTTCAATCCGGTTGAACCCTCGATGATCATCAAATTATCCTGCAACACAATCTTAATTCCCATCTTTCCAAACTCCTCCTGCAAGGTAAGTCCCCGGTCGCTTTCTTTGTGCGCAAGCCTGTTCACGCCTTCGATTACCGATTTACCTTCGCAACAGGCAGCCAGGGCAACCAGTGGAGGAAACAGATCCGGGCATTCCATCGCATTGAATTGAAAAGCTTTTAAAGAAGTGGTTGCTATATTGATTTGTCCCGTTTCAATCGACATAACAGCGCCTGCTGCGGAGAGGGCATGTAGTACTGCCTTATCTGCCTGGGTTGAATGTACATCCAGGCCCTTTACAGTAATATTCCCGGCAATGGCACCAGCCACCAATAAAAATGCGGCACCGCTCCAGTCTCCTTCCACTGTGTAGGAATGAGGTTGATAACCAGCAGTTTCTTTTTTTGGTGGAAAATAGAAAGATTCATAGTTCCGGTTTTCGACCTGCACACCAAAATGTTTCATCACTGCCAGTGTGAGATCGATATAAGGCTTGCTGGTGAGGTTATTTACTTTGATAGCCACATCACTGGCGCCAGCTGCAGCAAAGGCCATTAAAAGGCCCGTGAGGAACTGTGAGCTCAATGATCCGTCGACTTCAATATTTGCCGGTTTCAGCGGACCATTTATTTGAAGCGGAAGTTTGCCACTATTGGATTGAATTGTTATCCCTAGTAAAGGAAATATCTCATCAAAAAAATTCATGGGCCTGGTTGTAAGGCTACCGGAACCTGTTATGGTAATCGCCTGTTCGCTCAGGGCAGCTATTGGCGTAAACATTCTTATGCCCAATCCGCTTTCTCCGCAATCGATAGTATTGGAAACCGGTTTAACACCTGAACTTACAATTTCCAGGTTTCCCCCAACCCAATAAACCTTTGCTCCGAGCGCCGTGATCACCTCAATCGCCGCACGGTCGTCATTACTATGACCGGGATTTTTAATGATGCTTGTTCCATTAACCAATAGTGCAGCAGCACAAGCGCGCTGCATGGAGCTTTTCGATGTGGGGGCCTGGATGGAACCAGTCAAAAACGAAGGTGTAACTGTTGCAATCATTTTATAAAGTCAATGTTGTTAAGTATCTATTTGAAATCTCAGTTTGTTGCGATCCTGGTTTGTTGAGGTCCCGATTTTTAACTAAAGATCTTTTCCAGCTCAATCAAAGGAATCGGGTGGACCACAGCCTTACCTATCTTCTTCAATAATACAAAGTTCATTTTATCAGCATCTTTCTTTTTATCCATCCGGAGAACATTAAAAGCCTTTACTTTATCATATTCCATATAGGTGGGCAAACCATACTGCGACAATACTTTTACTACCCGCTCCGTTTCGCGAAAACCGGTCAAAGTTTCGGATAATTCACTGGCAACTGTCATCCCCACCGCTATAGCCTTGCCATGAGACAGCTTATACATATTTTCAATCGCATGCCCCAATGTATGCCCGAAGTTCAACAATTTTCTTTCACCGGTTTCAAACTCATCTGCTTTCACTACATCGGATTTGATTACAGCATTACGGCGGATCAGTTTTTTTAAAGCCGGCAAATCTCTTTTATAAAATGATAGTCTATGTTGTTCGAGTTCCTTAAACAAACGAAGATCTTTGATACAGCTATGTTTTATGATCTCAGCGAAACCGCTTACCCACTCTGTGTGCGGCAAAGATTTCAAAAGAGAAACATCATATAGTAAAAAAGAAGGTTGCCTTATAATACCTACCAGGTTTTTATACAGCCCAACATCTATACCATTTTTGCCGCCTATAGATGCATCAACCATTGAAAGAATTGTGGTTGGCAAAAAACCAAAGCGCAAACCACGCATATAAGTTGAGGCAACAAAACCTGTAAGATCTGTAATCACCCCACCACCAATGCCAACAATAAATGTTTTTCGGTCAGCATTGAAACCGATAAGCCTTTCGATGATGCTGTTAACTGTTGACTGCACCTTGAATTGCTCGCCGGCGGGAACAATTATATATTTCCACCCGGTAAATTTTTTTCTATGGGCACTAAAAACGTTTTCATCCGTTATCAGCACAGCCTGTGTTTTGTCGACCAGTTCTTCAAGCCTGGCAAACTCGCCATCAAAATAATAATCCGTGGTTTGGGTTGAAAAAGTATAGGAGACTTTTTTCATTCAATATAGTTTTTATCAAATACGGCCAGTTCCGATTCCAGTGTTTTCGTTTTATGATAAACCTCCTGGTTCGCAATAAATTCCATCACTTGTTTTACGCCGCTGGGGCTAACAGTATAAGCTGCAAATTCGGGTTGCCATTCCAGTTCACTATCCAGGAGATTCGTGTCTTTCAGCCAGACTGCTGCATCATTTTTAAGGCTCCGCACTACCTGCGAAAGGTTTTGAGCGGGATTTAATTGTAAAAGAACATGTATATGATCCTCCACCCCCTGGATCGTAATGATCCTGATGCCTTTTTCTTCACTGTTTTTCTGAAGAAACGAAAACAGTACCATTCTGACCGGCTTCTTCAATATCGGGGCCCTGTTTAAAGTGGTCCAGATAACATGGATGAAAAGAAAAGTCCTGGTGTGACTATCAGTCATGTATAACCGCAGTTAATTAGGATGTAAAGCAATTCAATGGAAAGGTACCGGGGTAATCAAAACATAATTCACCACCGGCTAAACCACCAAAGCTGTTAAGGAAATCCTGAACAGTCAGCAAAAAAGTGATAAAACCCTGGCAAACAGAACTTGTAAAAAAAACGGGACAGGAAAACCTGTCCCGTAGATTTATGAATTCATGACGTTGTTCTGATGGCTGATTGACTCCATGTGAACAGCATCGAAGTATTTGGTGATGAAGTCTTTGCTTAATCCCAGCTTTTCTCCTTTGGCAAAGGCCCTTTCAAGGATCTCATTCCAGCGATTGGTTTGCAGGATGGTGATGTTATTATCTTTTTTGTACTGACCGATTTTTTCGGCAATCTTCATCCGCTGACCAAGCACCTGCATCAACTCATCATCAAGGTGATTGATTTGCTGACGCAGCTTTTCCAGTGCTGCATGGTATTCTTCTGAATTAATATCTTCCTTTCTCCAGATAATCTCACCAAGCATTTCGGCCAGGCGCTCTGGTGTTACCTGTTGTTTTGCATCGCTCCAGGCATTATCAGGGTCAATATGACTTTCGATCATCAGTCCATCGTAGTCAAGGTCAATTGCTTTTTGAGCAACATCAAGCAGGATATCACGGCGTCCACAAATATGAGAAGGATCATTGATCAGCATCATACCTGGGTTACGACGTTTCATTTCGATGGCAAGGTGCCACATCGGGGCATTCCTGTACTCCGTGTTACCATATGAACTAAATCCACGGTGGATCAGACCGATCTGCGTGATACCTGCTTTTGCAACACGCTCAACTGCCCCTATCCATAATTCAAGATCGGGATTGATCGGATTCTTTATCAGCACCGGTACCTTGGCACCGCGAAGGGCATCTGCCACTTCCTGCACGCTGAATGGGTTAACCGTTGTACGGGCACCGATCCAAAGTACATCAACATCAAAATGCAAAGCATCTTCAACCTGTTTCCCGGTGGCAACTTCTATTGCAGTTGGAAGACCTGTTATCTTGCGCGCCTGTTGCAACCATGGTAAACCCTTGGTGCCTATGCCTTCAAAACTTCCGGGCCTTGTTCTTGGTTTCCAGATTCCTGCGCGAAGCATATCGACTTTCCCGGTATTAGCCAGGCGGGTAGCGGTTTCAATCACCTGCTCCTCGGTTTCTGCACTGCATGGTCCCGAAATAATGAGCGGTCTTTTGCCCCATTTTTCCTGCAGTATCTCCTGTACATTTTTAGTTGCCACTGTTGTCATGGTTGAAGCGTTTTTTCTTTATAAATTCTTTGATATTTTTTTCCAATATCGCTGCCTTGTTACCGGCTATTGGCATCATTCATACGAATGCTGCGGCCCTTATATTTTTTACCGTCCAGTGCTGCAATCATCTGCTGGGCAGATTTGCGGTCAATTTCGATCCAGCTGTTCATCTCTTTCATGTCTATGCGTCCGAGAACATCTTTACTCAATTCACTCATATCGAGAATGAATTGCAGGAAGCTCGCTTTATAAAATCCGTCCTTGGTACCGAGGTTTACAAATAACTTAGCGAAGTCTCCGCCAGAGTTGAACTCACGTCTCGGGCGTTCAGCAGCGCCACGCGGATCACGTCCATCTCTTCCTTCACGACCACGGCCGAATTCACGACGGTCACCACTTCCTACACCTGATGGTTCGCGGTACTCGCGTACTCTTTCGCGTACATTCAGGTCTTCCGCATTTTCATAATATTTCAGGAACCTGTCAAACTCCATGGCAGCGACTCTTTTCAGAACCTCTTCCTTGGTTACGTCCGCAAATTTTTCCTGCAGCATCGGAACATAGGTTTCATAATCCCCATGGCTGATATCCGCATTCAGTAATTTTTCCATGAAGTGGAAGAATTGTTTGCGACAAACATCTTTGCCGGTGGGAATTTCAAGCTTGTGGAAAGGCACCTGCACCATTCTTTCAATCTGTCTCAGTTTGCCAACCTCACGGCTGTGCACAATCGAAATACAGATACCGGTATTACCTGCACGGCCGGTACGACCACTGCGGTGCGTGTAAACTTCCATATCATCCGGAAGTTCGAAATTAATAACATGAGAAACATCCTTAACATCAATTCCACGGGCGGCCACATCAGTTGCAATAAGTAACTGGAGTGTTTTCTCGCGAAATTCTCCCATCACCTTATCACGTTGTTGCTGGGTAAGATCACCGTGCAGCGCATCGATATCATAGCCTTCACGGGTGAGTTTTTCAGCGATAGTCTGGGCGTCTATCTTGGTTCTTGTAAAAACGATACCATAGATCCCCGGGTTAAAGTCAATGATCCTTTTCAGGGTTTCGTAGCGGTGATGTGCCGATGCAACATAGAACTGGTGATCAACATTCTTATTTGCAGTATTCTTTTTTCCGACTGTAATTTCTACCGGATCCTTCATGTACTTTTTGCTCACACGCTTGATCTCTTGTGGCATAGTCGCACTGAATAACCAGGTTGCTTCGCGTTTGGGTGTATTGGTAAGAATGAACTCAATATCTTCCTGGAAACCCATGTTCAGCATCTCATCTGCTTCATCCAGCACCACATAGCTGATTTGTTCCAGGTTAATTGCTTTACGTTCAATAAGATCTATCAAACGACCGGGAGTTGCCACAACAATCTGTACACCTCTTTTCAGATCCCTGATCTGCATTCCGATTGAAGTACCTCCATAAACCGCTACCACATGCATGGCCGGCATAAACTTCTTGAAGAGCTCAATTTCACTTACTATCTGAATACATAATTCTCTTGTCGGACAAATAACCAGTGCCTGCGGATGCTTTTGGGCAGCATCAACCAATTGAAGCAATGGGAGTCCAAATGCAGCAGTTTTGCCTGTTCCGGTCTGAGCCAGACCCACCAGGTCCTTTGTGCCACTTAATAATACAGGAATCGCCTGTTCCTGAATGGGTGTTGGGTTTGTAAAGCCTAATGCATCGGTTGCCTGAACCAATGAAGCATGTAAACCCAACCCTTCGAATGTCATCATAATTTTAAAAAATTTGGCGCAAAGGTACGATTTTCGTGCCTTAAAGCCAGTTTTAGTTTTAAGTCCTGATTTTTACTCTGCTTTAACTGTCAACCAGTTAAGTATCCCATAACAAAAAATAGACACCGATCAGCAGGCATAAAAACCCAAAGAACAGATTGATTATTTTACGATAACCCACCCCTAATCGCTTTTCAAGTCTTTCATGACTGGTACCCCCCCAAAAAAGCCAGCGCGATCCGCTAAAACCCAGGTACAGGGCGAGGCACCCAAAAGCAAGAAAAAATATCGTGTCAAAGTTCCAGCTCACTTCAGAATTCTCTTGATTTTATTGGCATTTTCAATCAGCTCCTGCAGGTAGGTATAGTTTTCCTTCTCGAGGCAACTTTTGAATTTTCTTAGCTGTGTGATGTGTTCATTCAACACATCGAGCACATTTTCCCTGTTTTGCATGAGTATCGGAACCCACATCTCCGGGTTGGATTTTGCAAGTCGCACGGTGCTTTCAAAACCACCACTGGCAAGTTCAAAAATGGCGTCTTCCTCCCGCTCCTTTTCCAATACGGTATTTGCCAGGGCAAACGAAGTAATATGCGAAATATGACTCACGTATGCGGCATGCAGGTCATGGGCAGCGCCATCCATATAAAGTATGTGCATGCCGAGGGCACGATAAATATTTTCAACCAGCGCCAGGGCATCACGGTCACTTTCATCTTTGTTACAAATCACGGTCGCCTTATCCTGGAATGCGCCATGCATAGCTGCTTCAGGACCACTATACTCTGTACCCCACATCGGGTGAGTTGTTACTACCCGGTTCCGGTTTTTATGTCCCCTGACAATATTTATCAGGCTTTCTTTTGTAGAGCCGGTATCCATTACAACCTGCTTATCTACCAGGTCAAGCAAGCCATTGATCATCTTTTCCGCTGCGTTTACAGGTATGGAAATGATGATAAGGGAAGATTTTGCCACGGCAGATTTGAGATCAAGTATCTCATCAACCAGGCCAAGATCAAGTGCTTTCTGAGCATGAACGGGATTGTTATCAACACCAATCACATGAGTAGCGATAGACTTTTCCTTTAGTGCCATTGCGAGCGATCCGCCGATTAATCCAATGCCTATAATGGTGACCTGCATCTTACAGTGATTTTTTTATTCGTTCCATGGCTGTATCAATATTTTCTTCCTTACAACATAAACTTACTCTTACATATCCTTCGCCGGCACTTCCAAAAATTCCACCGGGGGTAATAAATACCTGCGCCTGGTAAAGAACTTTATCGCTCAGGGTATAACCTGATTCTTCAGCAGCCGGCACCTTAGCCCATACGAACATCCCTGCCTGGGCTTTGTCGTAATCACAACCAAGTAAAGCTAAAAGAGCGAATACTTTTTCCCTTCTTTGTTGGTAGATCTTATTTAAGCTTTCGTACCAGTCCTTGCCCAGCGATAGTGCTTTGGCTGCTGCAAGTTGTACAGGAAGAAACATTCCGCTGTCCATGTTGCTTTTAAACCGCATCACTTCATTTATCCTTTCTGCACTTCCTACAAGCATCCCTACCCGCCAGCCTGCCATGTTCTGCGATTTGCTGAGTGAATTCAGTTCAATCGCCGTTTGCATGGCCCCGGTTGTGTGCATGATGCTGGCCGGTTTATCATTCAGGATAAAACTATATGGGTTATCATGACAGATAAGAATGCTGTGTTTAATCCCGAAATCAACAATTTTTTGAAATAGTTCCCCTGAAGGAAGTTTACCGGTTGGCATTTGCGGATAATTGATCCACATAAGTTTCACCCTGGTAAGATCATTTTTTTCAATTGCATTAAAATCAGGTTCCCAGGAATTTGCTTCCGTCAGTTCATACGACACAGCCTTACCACCGGCAAGCGCAACAGCGCTTCTGTAAGTAGGATAACCCGGGTTGGGCACTAACACTTCATCACCTGCATCCAGGTAGGTCATACAGATATGCATAATGCCTTCTTTAGAGCCTATCAGGGGCAACACTTCCGACTCGGGATCAAGAGTTACACCATACCATATGTTGTACCAGTCACTGATAGCCTTCCTCAGTACCGGTGAACCCTTATATGATTGATAAGCGTGCACTGAAGGTTTGCTGCTTTCATCCTGTAAAACTTTTATAACATCAGGATGTGGTGGCAGATCGGGACTGCCAATGCCAAGACTAATAATATTTTTGCCGGCTTTATTAAGCTCATCTATTTCCCTCAATTTCTTTGAGAAATAGTATTCGCCAATTCCCTCAAGTCTACCTGATGTCTTTATCATTGTCATATTTACTAACGTTATTCTAAATTGCCACCAATACTATTAAATATTCATTGCACCTTCCATTCACCATCAACTAAATACCTCCACATTTCTTAACTCACTCATCACTCATAACTCATAACTAAACTCACAACTCACCACTCACAACTCACCACTTCTAACTAACTACATTTCCCTTTTTATAAACTCCATACACCTTCGTTTCTTCCGTCAACGGTTTTATCTTTTTAATCACTTCTTCAAACTGATCAATGTTTTCGAATTCCATGTCTGCATGAAATGAATATTTCCAGTCACTGCCGGGTATCGGGAAACTCTGCAATTTGCTGAGATTGATTCCACCATCTGCAATCGCCGTCAACACCCTGGCAAGGCTGCCGCGGGAGTGATCCGTATGAAAATTAACGGAAGCCTTGTTTGCATCTGTGACCGGGTTAACCTGCCCTTCACGTTGAATGATAAGGAACCTGGTATAGTTCGATTTCATTGTGTGAATATTTGGAGCGATCATATCGAGGCTAAATAATTCCGATGCAAGTTTTGATGCGATAGCCGCTATGTGTTTGCTCCTGTGCTGATGAACATGTTTTGCACTAAGAGCAGTGTCTTCGGTTTCAACCAGTTTCCAGTTAAATTTGTCGAGATAAACAAGACACTGCTGAATCGCCATCGGGTGTGAGTGAACCTCACGGATATCATCGATTGAAACACCGGGGTTCACAAGCAGGTGTTGCCTGATTTGCAAATAGATTTCGCCGGTAACCTTCAGGTTGCTTTTTTGAAGCAGGTTATAATTCGGCAATATGCTGCCGGCAATAGAATTTTCAATAGCCATCACACCACCTTCGCTTTCTTTTTTGTTGCCGGCTATCTTAACCACGTCCCGGAAATTGCCACAGGGTATCACTGTAACATCCTTACCAAAATATTGCCGGGCTGCTACCTGGTGAAAACTACCTTCATAACCCTGGATCGAAACGCGTGTTTGCATAATCTTATTTAATGAAAAATCCCGGCACTCAGGCCGGGATTCTTATGTTGATTGTCAGTTTATTTTTATGATTCAACAAAGCATTCCCGGCTCACTTCTAAAATAGAAGCTAAAATAAAAAAAGAAGAACCGGTATGCTTTCGCTTTTAACATGGCATCAAAAATAACAAGTAATCTCAAATAACAAAATTTATTTTGAAAGTGATTTACGGAACTCAAACCTGCCTGGGAAGGACAAAAGCTTTGCGGGTGGCCTAATCCAGCCGCTTCATGATCTCCTGGTCAATTTTTTTAAAAAGATGGAAAGGCCGGTAAATCCGCCAGTTATCGATTTCCATCAGCTCAATGAAACGGTTTATCTTGGCTCGTTTAAAATCGTGTTGGGTTGATTCGGGCATATTTAAACAAACGATCCAACCATTTTCATCGGTTACCTCTTCGAACCATTCGTCGTAATAGTCGCGGTCACCGCTGTGAAAATTCAATACGTTTTCTGCGACAAGTATAAACTTTGTGATGCCGAAACTAAAGAATGGATCAATCACCTCACGCTTCAATTCCATTATATCATTTTCTATAGCGTCGTTCCACTCCCCGATCAGTTCGATGATCATGTAGTGTTCCTCATAGTCGGCCATCAGAACTTTGCAGTAAAGCGTACGCGAGCCAAACTCATCCCATTGAGGATGGATATAGTAGTTATAGATAGTCTGACTGAAAACAAATTCAGAATACACCCTACCAAAAAAAGGCGATTTATCATCCTGCTCACTGGTGTAAATGTGTCGCCAATTATAAAATGGTTCCAGATCCTGCATGCTGGCAATTTACTTTTTTTGGAATAGGGTTTCCAAATTTTTTTTATTGTGCAGGACCACTATTAATCAGTTAAATTTTAACGAATCAACGGCCTTTTTTACACTGCCAAATCGTAGTAATAATTTCTTTGCTTCTTCATAATCGGTCATGCCTGTCTGATCCATCACCATACGCGTGCCACGGTCTACCAGTTTGCTGTTAGATAGCTGCATGTTCACCATCTTATTGTCTTCAACCCTTCCGATCTGTATCATGACGGTAGTCGAAATCATATTAAGCACCAGCTTTTGTGCTGTGCCACTTTTCATTCTTGTACTACCGGTAACAAATTCCGGACCTACCACTACTTCAATGGGGTAGTCTGCGGCTGCGGCAAGCGGGGAACCTTCATTACAGGCGATGGAACCAGTTGCAATTCCATTTTTGCGGCACTCATTCAGGGCACCAATCACATAAGGGGTGGTACCACTTGCGGCAATACCTATCACAACATCTTTTTCGTTTACATCATGTTCTTTCAGATCAAGCCAACCCTGTTCCCAGCTGTCTTCGGCCATTTCTACAGGGCGCTGTATGGCGCGCTCACCACCGGCTATCAATCCTATAACCAGGTCGAAAGGCATTCCGAAAGTTGGTGGAATTTCACTTGCATCAAGGATGCCCAACCGTCCGCTGGTTCCGGCACCGACATAGAACATACGACCACCGGCCAGCATTCTGTCTACCACAACGGCAACCAGCTTTTCAATCTGTGGCAATGACTTCTCCACAGCAGCTGGAACGGTTTTATCTTCATCATTGATAAGCTTCAATAACTGCGTTATGTCCATTTTATCAAGATGCCTGTAATTGCTTGACTGCTCCGTTACCTTATTAAAATCATCCATGAATAGCTATTGAAATAAAAATTGATTGTTGTGGGGGACGCAAAGGTAGTTCTCATATCAAAGATTATTAATTGTTATGATATTCGATTAATCCTTCCATCGGTGCCCGCAGGATTTTACCGAATTCAAATTCATAACCGCTGCAAAGGTCTCGAATTACATCTTTGAAACCATAAGCAACACTTCCAACAAAATACATAGGCAGCTTCCAGCTTTCACCATATTTACAAAGATGGGTAAAGAAAAAATCATTAAGACCGTCTTCAATGATATTTTCAATCATATAATGTCCGCGGTTTTCAACAAGAAAAAGCGTGAAACCAGCAAGATATTTATTGGGAAGTGGATGTTTATAGACCTGGTCCAGGATCGCGAGATCGTTTGTGTTGTATTTAAGGTCGAACTTGTAACGCAGTTCTTCGTCAAAAGTATTGTAGAGATAGTATTGTAAAACTTTTTTCCCCAGGTAGGCACCGCTGCCTTCATCACCAAGTACGTAGCCGAGCCCCGGGCTGTTCTTTTTTATTTTTTTACCATCAAAATAGCAACTATTGCTACCGGTGCCAAGAATGCTTACAATGCCTTTATCGTCCCCACATAATGCCCTGGCAGCTGCCATCAGGTCTGTAGCGACCTCTATTTTTGAAGTTTTAAATACCCTGGATATCGCTTTTTTGATACTCTTAACATTATCCGGATTTTTGCAGCCAGTGCCATAGTAAAATACCCGGTCAGGTACTGATTTTTTCAAACCAGGAACCAGCTCCAGCTTCAACAGGGTCTCAATTTCATCTGTATTAAGGAAATATGGGCTTATACCCTGGGTGGAAAACCGCTTTTTTCGTTTATTGTCATCTATATAACACCATTCACATTTCGTAGCACCACTGTCTGCGATTAAAATAGCCATATCAAACTTTATTTATTGTTTTGCCTGCCAGTCGACGAAGGTAAAGTTCGAAATTGAGAATTAATTATGAACTTAGCCGCAAATTTTACAAAAACTACCTTCGTCTAGATGAAAAAACTGCAGGTTTGGTTACCATTACTTTTTGCAATAGTAATGATTGTGGGCATGAGAATCGGATATAAATTGCGCGAAAACATCCCTTCAACCCAAGGCTTTTTTGCTTCCTCAAAACGTTCATCATTGCAGGAAGTGGTGGACCTTGTGAATAAAAGATATGTAGATCCTGTAGATACAGATTCTTTAACAGAAGATGCTGTCCAGGCCATGCTTACCCATCTCGATCCACATTCAATATTCATCCCTGCCGTTCATCTTGCTGAGGTAAATGAAGACCTGCAGGGCAATTTCGAAGGCATTGGGGTGGAATTTCTTATCATCAATGACACCGTAAATGTGACGAATGTTTCAACTGAAGGACCCAGTGAAAAAGCAGGTCTGAAGGTTGGCGATAAGTTTATTAAAGTGGGGGATTCTGTTGTAGCGGGGGTGAAAATAAGTTCTGATAAGATAAAAAAGCTATTGCGCGGCGAACGTGGATCGCCCGTTAATGTATTGATAGTTCGCGGTAACCAGCAGCTACCGGTCACGATCACGCGAGGCACCATTCCCTTATATTCGGTTGATGCGGCTTATCTTGTTGATAGTACAACAGGGCTGATACATGTCGGTCGTTTTTCAGGCACAACTTATCGTGAGTTCATGTATTCACTGGAAAAATTGCAGAAGTTGGGTATGAAAAACCTGGTTCTTGATCTCCGGGGTAATGGAGGAGGAATTTTGAATGAAGCTGTAAATATGGCTGATGAATTCCTTGACGGGGATAAACTGATTGTATATACGCAGGGCGATAAACAACCGCGGATTGATTTTAACAGCAAACGTCCGGGGCTTTTTGAGGCCGGGAAACTGGTGATACTGGTCGATGAGGGCTCAGCCTCGGCAAGCGAGGTTTTGGCTGGTGCCGTCCAGGATTGGGACCGCGGCACAATTATCGGCCGGCGTACATTCGGCAAGGGCCTGGTGCAGGAACAATATAACCTGAGCAATGGTGCGGCACTCCGGCTTACGGTTGCAAGGTACTATACGCCTGCCGGCCGCAGTATTCAAAAATCATATGCAGCAGGCAGGGCCGCTTACCAGGATGAGGTGACAACGCGTTTTCACAATGGCGAAGTGGTACATGCAGATACACTTAAGGAAGCATTTGGCAAGCCATTTAAAACAAAAGGAGGCCGTACGGTTTACGGTGGGGGTGGCATTACCCCAGACGTGTTTGTTCCTTTTGATACAACGGCATTTTCACCAGCCATGGGCCCATTGTTTTATGATGGAAAGTTTACACGTTTTATTTACCAGTATTATATCGACCGGAAGGATTATTTCAATAAGTTTAAAACTCCGGCGGAATTCGCTTCAGGATTCCGGGATTCAACTGATGCCTGGAACCATTTAGTGACATTTATGAAGAATGAAAATGTGAATCTCGAAAATCTTTCTGCAGCCGACAAGCGCGAGGTTCAGAAAAGAATTAAGACCTGGATGGCCAGGCAGCTCTGGAGAATGCAGGGTTATTATGAAGTTCATAACCAGTATGATCAGGCGGTGATTCGCGCTATAGCTGAAGTAAAGAAACAACCTGCCTGATAATAGACGGTAAGTCCTGGCTGGTTTTAGAAGCTAAGCCGTGATACAAGATGCTCAGCCAGATATTAGACGTGTAGCCCCTATATTTAACGTTAAATTTTTTGCAGCTTCCCTACCGGTATTGTTCCAAGGAAATACACAAAGCCCAGATAACAAAATGGAATAAACATCAGGGCATCGCAAACATGTGCTATCCATTCAATACGTGGAATACGGCTCAATGGAAACGCTAAACCTGAGATACTTATCAGGATGCCCGTCCATACAGGTGCCGACTTTGTCCTTACGAGTACGATACCCAACACAAACAAACTCAAAGGAAATATCGGACCTGACCAGAATAACAGGATCCCGGCAACCGCCGGAAACGCTGCAAGTTGTTCCAGGTAATGCGCATGCGAAATGCTAAAGATATCATTATATGCACCCGCAAATCCGAAGTTCGCCCCGGAAATACAGCCCGCGATTGCTATAAACAATCCCAGGGAAGCATAAACCGGCGTTTTTGATTTCAGCAGGTCAAACAAACCGATAAACGCTGCGATCCAGAATACAGTTGCCATCACAACGAATGTTCCCCCGTATGCACCGTATTGGCCATCCCGCCATAAAAAAGTTGAAATGCCAAATAATAGCGGGGCACAAATCATAGATATGCCCCAAACAATACGGTTGATCCTGGAAGTCTCCTGCATAAAATTGTTGTTAAGGTTTAAAATAGTGAGCCTGCAGTCGGTCGCGGCGGCAACCATAGTAAGACCCGGCCAGGACCCGTGAGGTTACACAACAATGCTTAATCTTTTTGATTTTTTTTTGCTTTATAAGATTTGACTCCTGGCTGGCAAGGCTAATCTTATTTGGACGAAAGGCAACTGTTATATGTTATGAGGATTGAGTACAAATAGTAAGCTGGGAGAATTCAGATTGATGAGGAAAATTCAGATTAATTTGGCAGAATTCAGATTAATTTGGCAGAATTCAGATTGAAGCCGGAGAATTTTTTCGGCTCAATCAAGTTCAATACGACAGCGCTCATTTTTGATAAGCTCCATGGATTTTTTTATCTCGAAAGAACTCTTAAGCCTTTTTGCTTCAGTTGCATAAAATTTATTCAGTTCCTTCCTATTGTGTGCCTGGTAAAAACGTCTTACCTGTTCCTGTGTTTTAAGAATTAACCCCGGAACCATGAAAGGTTGATTATGCTCGTCCATAGCAATCATTGTAAAATAGCTGGTATTTGTATGTTGCACAGTACCGGTTTTTACATTTTGAGAAGTGACCCTGATTCCCACAACCATCGAAGTTTTTCCGACATGATTAATAGAAGCGTGTAACGACACGAGCTCTCCCACTCCAACCGGCGCAAGAAAATTTATATCATCAACTGAAGCAGTTACACAATAGTTACCGGCATGTTTTGCAGCACACACATAAGCTACCTTATCCATCAGGCTCATAATAATGCCGCCATGGATCTTTCCACCAAAATTGGCATAAGACGGGATCATAAGTTCTGTCAGTGTTGTCTGTGATTCTTTAACGGTTTTAAATTCCTGCATAGTTTGAGAATTAAGCCGGGCGCAAATTAGTTAATCAGGCTTTGATGACATAACTATTTTGATGTAGTAATTCAGATATTTTAATGATGTAACTCAGAAAAAAACCCAGATCAGGCAGATGCCGATTTGGGTTTGAAATTTATATTGAAGGAAGGATGTTTTCCGGGATGATAATTAAGCCCTGATTTCCCTGTCAAGCAATTCTTTCTTTTCGATGCGGTAAGAAGCTATCAGGCCGAAACCACCAAAGATTGCAATCAAAGCAAAATAAATGGTTGGATTTTCTTCGCCATCGATTACTGCAACACTCAAATCAGCGATATAAGCAATCAGGAGACCGAGGCCAGATCCAATCAATAACAGACCCCATTTAAGGTTCAGATAGGGAACTGGTCTGTTGTTAAATTGTTTAGGGTTCATTCCTTTTTCAATCATAGCCAGGTTTTGACGGGTTCTGAGGTAAACGATTCCAAAAACCATTGCAAAAAAACCTGCGAACATTACTATTGGGATTAACTCGTGCATAAAACAAATTTTAAAAGTTAAGGGTAAGGGTTCAAAATATCTGACTACAGCATTGATCCCGGGGTTACAGCTTTTTTCAGATTTTTTTTTACCGTTCTGTTTTCTTCAGAACACAACTATGACTACATCTGAAAGTGGCAGGTTACAGTCAACTCAAAAAAATTCCGATTCGCTCCTGTTATACCGCGTTTACAGTGTAAAATCCGTCCAGTTGTCTTTATTTACCCGTTCTGGGAAAAGCTGTAATTTACGTTATGAAACAGCTCTTTTCCGGCTCAGGCTATGGCCTCAGCGGTAAATCGCTCTAAAAAACCTGCCTGTTTGATGTAACCTGGCTTCATCACAAAGCGTCTGACTACTATAATGACTTCGGGACCAACTGATACGGACATAATCGAAAGGACCCTCGCCGGAGATACCCGGAGCTTTTCTGAATTGGTGAAACGATACCAGAATTTCGTTTTTACCATCACGCTTAGATATACCCCTAACCGTGAGGACGCGGAAGAGATTGCACAGGATGCTTTTGTAAAAGCTTATAAATCATTGAGTAATTTCAGGGGCGAATCGAAATTCAGTACCTGGTTATTTACCATCACCACTACCTCTTGTCTTAGCTTCTTAAGAAAAAAGAAACTGGACATTCGATCCCTTGATAATGAGAAAGTAATGGCGGTTGTTGAGAACCAGGATTCAGGTTTCAATGCGAACCAGATGGAAACAAAATCCAGGCAATCAATGGTCAACGAAGCCATACAACTATTAAGCAGCGACGATGCAAATATCCTTACCTTATTTTATAAAGGTGAACAAAGCCTTGAAGAAATTAGTGTGGTAATGGGAATTGAAGCGAATGCTGTGAAGGTCCGGTTGCATCGGGCAAGGGCAAGACTGAAAGAAAAAATGCAGACCCATTTCAAACAGGAATTAAGAGATATGCTCAATTAAAACCAAAGCAGATTAACAACGCAGATCAACAACGTAGATTAACAACGCAGATTAACAACACAGATTAACTACGTAGATTAACAACACAGATTAACAACACAGATTAACATTATTAAAACTCATTTTATGAACACGGAGCAGCATATTGAGGCAAGGATCTGGGATTATATCGATGGAAACCTCTCCGTCGAGGAAAATTCCTTTGTGCAGAATCTTGTTCAAACCAACCAGGCCTGGCGGGAGAAATATGCAGAGCTTTTGCAGGTACACAGCCTGATGCAGGAAAACTTTGAGCTTGAAGTTCCGTCTATGAGTTTTACGCGCAATGTAATGGAAGAGATCGGCCGTCTCCAGATCACACCAGCTTCAAAAAAATACCTGAATCAAAAAATCATCTGGGGCATTGGTGGATTCTTTATTCTCACAATAGTCGGATTTTTTATTTATGCATTCAGCCAGGCTACCTGGACCAGCGATGCAAAATCGGTATTACCTTTTAACATCGAATCTGTGAATTATGATAAGCTGTTTAACAGTGCTTATACAAATGTGTTCCTGATGATCAATACAGTTTTAGGACTGATGTTACTTGATATGTACTTAGGAGCAAAGAAGAAAAAACATTTAAGAGAATTATGAGTTATGAGTGATGAGTGAGTTATGAATGTATTTCCACTCATAACTCAACTACTCGTCACTCTTTCATAACTCATAACTCATAATTCATAATTCTCTTAATGTTTCATCTAAATTATCAAGCGCTGAAGCGAAGCCTTGTTCAAAGCCCATATCCATCATCTGTTTGATATCGGCTTCTTTCTGGAAGGAAATTTCAACGGTCAGTTTTGTGCCTCCTTCTGTCAATTCAAAAGTATTTTTCCATGACATCTTTGGCATTTCAGGATTAGGTATGCCATTTTCATCACAAAATGTATCAATGCCTTCATAGCTTTTCTTTGGATTGATAGCAGAAAAGTCAATCCTTGCCCAATGCCTCGTATTATCTGGTCCAACCATGGCATAGAGCCAATAGCCACCTTCTTTAAAATCCATTTTTTTCGTTTCAGCTTTCCATGGTTTTGGCGCCCACTACTGATCTAACAATTCGCTTTCCGTCCAGGCTTTCCAGACTTCAGCGGGTGCCGCATCAAATATGCGTGTGATGGTGATTTTCTTGTTTGGTACATCTTTCACGATCTGCATTTGATTTTTTGTTTCCATGTTATTTGGTTTTAATTTTTTTCAAAACACTATCAAGATTCATGAACCGATCTTCCCACATTGACCGGAATTGCTCCAGCCAGTTATCGACTTCTTTCATTTTGTTGACATTGAAATGATAATAAATTTCACGCCCGCTTTTCGTTTCTTCTAACAACTCGCATTCCGACAGAATCTTTATATGTTTAGATACTGCCTGCCGGGTGCTGTCAAAATGTTCTGCAATAGCATTCGGCGTCATAGCCTCCAAGGCAATCAAACTTAAAATGGCGCGGCGGGTAGGGTCGGCAATTGCCTGGAACACATCTCTTCTCATAAACTGTGATCAGGTTATTTATTATCTCGCAACCGATCAGTTGCAAATATAAGAGCAACCGATTAGTTGCCCAAATTTATTTTTAAGTTGAACGATGATTAAAGGATCCGGACCTGGGAGATCAGGGTCTAAAATTTTTCAAGAGTAATGGTATACCGCATTGCTGTATTGATTTCGATTCGCTTTGGAGATTTCCAGGTAATAGTGGAAGGACGACAAGGATAATAGGATTGCAGCATACAGGATCCAAGCATGGTCATAAAGGCGCCACCCCATTGATCTTCTACTACCAGGGTAGAGCTATAGCTGCCAAAGGTTATCGAATCACGCTTATTTACTTTCAGGATTCCGTTACTTATTGTATTTTTCATCGTTTTACCGGTAAATGTGTCACCGGTAAATTCAAGATAAACCTTGCCGTCGAATCCCGGCGGAGGGGTAAGCATTGTGGAGGGGCTTTTATCCAACACGGCTGTCATCTTCCAGCGGCCATTCAATCCATCCTGGGAAGCAGCGCCAGTGTTACTTTCTTTTTTGCAGCTATAACTTGAAACAACAATGAAGAATAAAACAAACCGGATTTTGAGCATAAAGGTTTTTTGGCCTGACAACCAGGTTCAGGAAATCGTTGCAATCAAATCAACGGATTTAATTTTGAGGCAGCCGTTTCGCCGGGTTGCCCGCCAGAAAGCCAGCGCTGCCTGTCAGCTTCCTGATGTTCGTTAATGGGTTTGGTGATCTTTGCACCATCTGCATAATAAATAACGGTCATGACCTCCCTGGTGACCGGAGAGTTGTTTCCTGGTGCTGAATGTAAGGTCCATCCGTAGTGATAGCTTGCATCACCGGCTTTCATGGTTGAAGGCCGGCTGATCCTGTAACCTTTTTTGCTGATATGCTCATTCAATTCTTTTTCAGATTCATCTGAAATTGCAACGTTTTTTACGGCACCTTCTTTATGAGATCCTGATGCGAAGGTGAGCATTCCCATGTCAATGGTGATATCAACAAGCGGCATCCACATGGTTACGGTCGCTGAGGTGTCAAGCGGCCAGTAATACTGATCCTGGTGCCAGGGTGTGAATCCCCCACCCGATTCTTTATAGAGCGCCTGGTCATGATAAAGTCTTACCGAAGGCACACCCAGCAGTTGAGCCGCTACACTGGCGAAACGTTTGGCCAGTGTAAATGATTTGACTGCTTCATCCACCTCCCAGAGATTCATAATTTGTAAAAAAGCTTTGCCATAAGTATCCCGCTCTTCCATTTTACGTTTTTCAGTATTGTATTTATAGGCAGCATCGTTTATTGCAGACCGGTAGGCTCCGCATTCATCCCTGTCAAGCAATCCATTTATCAGGACGTGACCGTCATTTCTGAACTGTTGTTTAACAGTTTCCGCAACATAAATACTGTTATTTAATGAAGGCAGCGTAAGGTAATTCATATGGCAATTTTATGGTGAGCAATGGCCGATGGCAACTAATCTTTCAGATCAACGGAATCGATAAGGTACAAATATTTTCCAAATTCCGGTGCAGGTTAATGCAAAGGTGGATAAATCGAGACGGAGATTGTTGTTCCTTTGCCTGGCTCTGCTTCAATAGATAGTTGCCCGTCAATCGAAGCAACTCTTTCCTTGATTTCCTTAATCGCAGCTGTTTCTCCGCGATATTCCATTTGCAGACCCCTGCCGTTATCGTAGATTGATAAACAAACCAGGTCGTCCTGCTTTTCTATCATGATTTTAATGCTCGTCGCTTCCGCGTAATAGAGCACATTACTTAATGCTTCCTGGCAGATACGAAAAAGATCAAGCTTAATTTCATGTGGCAGGTGCTCTATGTTGATATTGCTTATATACTCACAGTATATACCGTGCAGAATATAAAATTCATCGCTTAACCATTGAAGTGTTTCATCAAGGCCAAGTTTTTCAAGCATATCAGGACTAAGCGAATATGACAGTTTCCGGATTGACCTGATGAGGTTATCAGAAACTGAAATAACATGCTCGAGCTTTGCTTTTGAAGCTACAGGTAATGAAGAAGTATTTTTATATATCCAGTTGAGATCGATACTGACAATTGAAGCCAGCTGCGCAAGTTCCTCATGTAATTCGCTGGCAAGATATTTCCGGTCTTTCTCCTGGCTGTACTTGAAATGGGTTGCAAGACTTTTAAATTTCTTAACATTTTCTTCAACCTGTTGTTCGGATTGTTTCCTGGCAGTCACATCTTTGGCAATCGCAAACACCAGGCCTTTTTCAGGGATATATATAGATGTCCAGTGTAGCCATACAATAGAACCATTTTTGGTGAGGTACCTGTTTTGGAAATTTGTCAATGGCTTCCCTCCCAACATATTGAATCGTGTTCTGCTGGTAGCTTCTTTATCGTCCGGATGAATAAAAGTAGAAATCGGTACAGCCAACAATTCTTCCAGGCTGTATCCCAGGCAATTGACAACGGCGTGATTTACATGACGAAAAAAACCATCTCTGCTGGCTATACAGACAAGATCCGGGGTAAGATCAAAAAAATGAAACAGGTCAAACGCTGAGTTCCTCAGATCAGTCATAAATTGGCGTTGGTTGCGTTGGCCGAATCTACTAAAACCTGTACATTCTTATATATATTGTTTTGAGTTATTTAAGATAAAAAGCAGCTTTTAGCCTTAAGAGAGATAATTCAAAGGTATTAGTTGCGATAAAAAATGATCTCATCACTTAATAACAGAAACACATGCATTTTGAGAAATAAACACTTAATATCTGATGGATGCTAAGTTGAGGCGTAATTACTCTGGCAATGCTTCAATAATCTGGGACAGCAAAATGTTTGGATCTAAAGGGTCGCCGCGTTCAAAACTCAATCTGACAACTACTAATTTTTTTGATGGGATCACCCAAACGAACTGCCCGTCATAACCCTGACATGAAAAACAATCAGATGGTACATTAATGTACTTTTTATTATTATTATTATTATCTGCTTCATTCGTCCACCATAAAGCACCATATTTCCCGCCTTTACTTGAATTCACCGCTTTCGAAGCTGTAGCTGTAAATTTATTATTAATTGCAAAATCGCTCATATTCCCTTCTTTAAACAACATATTTGTCAGATCGCTAGGTCCAGCTGGAAACCACCAGAATTGCAATCCACTGTCCATATGCATTAGATTAGCAATTGTAATTTTTTTCCTCTCGTCATTTTTCCATTCTTCAATAGGGGCGGGTGAATTTATATTTAGTTTTCCTTGCTGGACCAAAATGCCAATCATTGCATTTATAATCCCCTTGGTCATCGACCAGCCTAATTGTTTTGACTTGATTGAATAACCATCCGCATACCGTTCAGCGATTACTTTTCCCATGTACACAACTATCACAGCCCTTGTTTGTCGTTGGTTTTCATTGTGAGGCTCATGAAATGCATAATTAATTGCAGACTCTAATACAGCTGTGTCGACACCCTTAGGTTTTTTGTCATCGATAAGATCTCCTTGAGGAAAAGGGGTTGAATCCTGATAAGCGGACGTCCTGCTTATAATATTTAAGGATTGCCTTCTTAATTCATTTTCACTGATTCGACTAATTAATGTTGCTCCCAGACCATCCCTATAAATCGCCCTTCTTTTGGCAAACCCTAACACCGACACACTTACAGAACTATCTTCAATATTCACAGAATAGGAAGCCAAATTATAAGGGAAAATACTTGTTTCGTGTTTTGCTATATCTTCTGGAGTTCTACCTGAGACAAAAATATCCGAACACATTTCTTTTGCTACGCGTCCAGAGATTATGGGCAAAACTTCCATATATAAATTACAAAACATATTACTAATAAGAGCAAAAAACATTGGAGAGTTTTCTTGATAAATTTCATTGTATTTAAATGTACCAGGTTTTTCACGCCCTTTTTCTTTGACTCGAAAAGAACATCTTCAGGCAGATCCGTAAAAAGGTCAAAATAATAATCGGGTTGACCAATCAATCTTACCACGAAGCCCAGTTTAATACCGAGTTTTTTTGCGAGTGGAGTTCCCGAATAGCCTGGTGTTTTTATCATTTCGTGATTGGGTCATTGTTTATAAAATGCCAGCCTGCGAAAGGTTTTACAGTAGCACAGTTTGGACCACCGTCTTTACCGGTTCCCGGAACCTTTGTAACCATTATGACGGTTGAATTTCCTGATAATACATCAGGTGTTTCCATAGAGATGTTTTTTAGGGGAATTTTTAGCCGACGACTCCATGAAGTGCCAAACTGGCCCGCAGTTGTTCCTATATCAATATAAATAAAACGTTCACCGGCGGGACCCTGCACAAATGGACCCGAAAAGTCAGGGGAAGAGGGGTCGGTATTTTTTATCATAATAGAAAAATTGAATTGCAGATCGCGGCCATCAGACCTTTGCTTTTCAATTGTTTCATAATTGTTTCCACTGCCTTTTTGAATTCCGTAATCCACTCCCGCCGGGGGCGCTTCCAAAATTATCCGTATTGGTAACTGAAGTTTCATGGCATCAGGATACAAGTGTAAGCTTTACAGGGGGTGTCTGGTTGGCGTTCCACTGGCAGACATACAAATTTTTCTCATCATCTATACAAACATCATGACAATGAGCAAACACGGCTGATTCATCCTGCAATACGGGCTGAAGTAATCCTTGTTTATAATCCGGAGATTTGCCTCCAGGATTTGAAATTACCTGGTTCTTTTTGTCAAGGATAGTTACAAAGCCCGAACGGTCTTTTCGTTTCCCGTTCGCATCTTTGGACCAACAGGTACCTGCATAAAGATTTTCACCGTTTATTACCGCACGACAAACATACATACCAGGCATATCAATCTTATTCAAATATTTGCCATCCATTGAAAAAACTTTGAAACAATTTTCTTCCCTTGATGTACAGATCAAAACCGGTTTATCTTTTTGCCTGTTGTCAACAGTAACCCCATGTGCATTGCGAAGGTTATGATCCGGATTCGAATTGTTATGCCCTCCAAAATGCCTGATATATTGGCCTTTGCTGTTATAATGGATAATATAATCTGAACCATAACCATCAGCAACATAGATATCACCATTGGGTGCTACGGCAGTCTCGGTTGGCCTGAACGGCTCTTCATCTTTGTAAATACCGATTGTGCGCGGGTGTCCGATTGCAAACACAAGTCTTCCATCTGTGGTCATCTTTACAACTTGTCCTGCCTGGCTGTTACCACCACCTTTCGGGTTATTGAAATAACCACAGTCTGTGATCATCAGGTAATCCGTTCCTCCTTCGTTTGAGATTGACAATCCATGTCCACCTGGAAATCCATGTCCCCAGGTATCAATGAGCTTACCGCTTTTATCAAAAATCAGTACATTATTTTTTGGTTCATCACCAAGCATTATCAGGTTGCCTTTAGAGTCTTGCACCATCTCATGACAGTTGGCAAGCGGAGTTGTCCCGGCATTGATCTTTGCCCAGGCTTTATCAACCTTGTACCTGTAGCTGCCATGCCCGATGATAAGATCCTCTGTTTTCGCCTGGCCGCCTTGAATGTTATCGATGTCTGAAAATGCGCTTACCGGGTTTACCCAGGCAGCTGCACCAGTTAATGCTGCATTTTTTAAAAAGTTTCTCCTTGATGGGTGTTTCATAATGTTAATTTAAGAATATTAAATGTACTGGCCCATCAAGGCAAAGAAAATGCAAGAAACTGATCGCCGCTTTTAGTACCAATCTTACCACCACCGCAGGCAATCACTACATATTGTTTTCCATTAACTGCATAAACTGCCGGGGTTGCAAAACCGGCTGCCGGCAATGATGCTTCCCATAAAACCTTCCCTGTGGCTTTATCGAATGCCCTTATTTTAGCGTCTTTTGAAGCTGCAATAAATACCAGCCCACCTTTGGTCACGACAGGTCCGCCATAACCCTCCGTTCCGGTAACGGGTATTCCTTTTTTGGTAAGTTCGGCATACTCACCCAATGACACTTTCCAAAGTAATTTGCCACTGTTAAGATCAACGGCATTTAATGTTCCCCACGGTGGTTTAATACCCGGATAACCATTTTTATCATTGAACCTGTTATAACCTGTCATGGTGAATGGTATCTCATCCAGTATCGAGGTTGCTGCCACCGCAATGACATCATCTTTTCGTGCAGAACCTGATTTAACAATTTTTACTTCATCACCTGGCTCTTTGGATTCAACATTTAATAAATAAGTTATCAACGCTTTTTTATCATTGTCAGCAATTTGTTTGAAAGCTGGCATCATGTTTCTTCCGTTTGAAATGATCGCACTGAGCTTCTCCTCGTTATATTTTTTTTCAAGATTAAGCAATGATGGAAACGAACTGCCGTTGCCTTTAAGTCCGGTACCATGACAGCTCAGACAATATTTTCCATAAACATCACGACCGATTCCCCTGAGAGATCTATCTGATGTTTTTTTCGGCACATCGATCATTGTCAGCGCCCAGGGTAACTCTGAGCTGTTGATATATAAAATACCCGTTTCAGGATCAACAGCTGCCCCACCCCATTCTCCTCCTCCATCAAATCCAGGGAATATCCAGGAGCCATCTTTTCCTGGTGGTTCAAACATTCCTTTGCGTTTTACTTTGAGATATTTTTCCATCATATCCCGGTGGGTTTCCGGGTCAAGATCTGTTACATCAGATGAATCAAATGTTTGCCTCGCAAATGGTTCAGGCAAGGTTGGAATTGGTTGAGTAGGCCAGGTTTGTTCGCCTGGGAGATCAGATCCTGGAAACGGCTTCTCTTCAATCGGGAACACAGGCTCACCATTTTTCCGGTCAAATAAAAACACATAACCATGTTTGGTTATCTGTGCAATTGCATCAATATTTTTTCCATCTTTTTTTATTGTGATAAGATTTGGGTTGGTCGGCAGATCACGATCCCATAGATCATGATGAATAGTTTGATAATGCCAGATGTATTTGCCAGTGGAAGCTTCAAGAGCAATAAGGCTGTTCCCATATAAATTTTGTCCTTTGCGAACACCACCATAAAAGTCTCCACTCACCGAGCCGGTTGGAATATAGACCACCCCAGTCTCTTCATCCAGGGCCATCCCACCCCAGCTGTTAGCTCCGCCCAGTTTTTTCCAGGCATCTTTATCGGGCCAGGTTTCATAGCCTTTTTCACCAGGCTGCGGTATCGTGTTAAATGTCCAGGCAAGTTGACCAGTCCTGGCATCAAAAGCCCGGATAGAACCTGGTGCAGCATCAGCAGACTCACCCACACGCATACCCGAAATCAAAAGATTTTTATATACTACTCCGGGCGTAGTGACTACTATATAGGGATTGTATGTTCCCTGTTTCCTTCCGGCGTTATCCGCAAAATCGATATGCCCGTTTTTCCCAAAACTTCTTACGGGTTTGCCTTCCTTTAAATCAATTGCATAAATTTTGGAACCTGCACCATAAAAGATACGTTTGTTTTCACCAGCCTCATCTGCCCAATATATTACTCCGCGGCTCACCTGGAAAAAAGCATTTGGAATTTTTGCTGTAGCAGTATCTTCTTTTGCAGGATCAAAACGCCATTTTTGAATACCGCTTGCAGCATCCAGGGCAAATAATTTCAATTGAGGAGAAACACCGTAGAGAATACCTTCGATTACGATCGGATTGCATTGGATCTGTGAGCGGCTACCAGTGTCTTTATCTCCGGAGCTATAACTCCATGCTAATTTGAGAGTAGAAACATTTTTTTTATTAATCTCGTCATTAGATGAATATCGAATACCGTCCTTAGAGCCGGCATAAGCGGGCCAACCGCTGTAATCATGGGGAACATCCTTACGGTTCTTACAGGATAGCACGGCAATAATTGCCACAAGGCCAAAAAGATAGAATATATTTCTACCCTGGAAAGTTTTTTTACTCATGTTGCTTTTGTATAGGCAGGAAGATCTGCTTTGGGATCTCCTCAATTACCTTAACAAGTATACATGAATATAATGAGTTAGCAAACTGGAAAGAGAATGCAGGTTTTATGAAGCTGTTTTTCGAGATTGTTTTTCTTCTTTTGTTTCATCTTTTATAATAATTACAACAGGTTGTATAAACCAGGCTTCAACTGGTTTATTTAAATAAATTGCGGGTTTCCATTTTGGGGATTTCATAACTAAACGGCGGGCTTCCTCCTCCATACCATATCCAGGTGTGTTTATCGCTTCAACATTTACAGGCTTCCCATTTTTGTTTATCATAAACCTCACCCTTAATTCATAGCTACCCGGAGGTGCGCCTAGTTTTATTAAATTCCTTGTTTGAATATTATCATTGAGATAAGCTTTCCAATCTGCAGCACCCGTAGAAAAAGACGCTTCTTCAATAAAAACAAAGTCTTCAATCAGCCTGCCTTTAACATCAAAAGCTTCCGTTATTGACTTTTTTGATTTAGGATTGATGCGATGGTGAACATGTAATTTCCCGTCCGGATAATAATGATAAGTATCATTCAAAATACCATCTCCATTATAAATTGTTGAATCTTCTGTTTGCCCGGTTTCGTAGTACCTCAACAACAAGCCACTTGCTTTTGAGAAGATGGTATCATTATAAAAAGATTTACAATTCAGCTTTCCCGATCTCACCCAGTAGGAGACACAATTGTATCCTGCACTGACTTTCTCCATTTCTGTATAAAAGAATGCAGAACCTTTATTAGCGGGCGCCCATAACGAATCAAAATACCGGGTAAGCTTAGGTGTCTGAGCTTTTGCTCCGGTACTGATAAAAGAAAGAATGATGATGGTTAATGAAATTCGGAGTTTTGCCAGGTTTGTCATTTCTTCAGAATAAATGGGTAACAGGGTAGATTTAACTTTTAAACTACCAAAATAATAAACTTTTCACGCCGGTGCAAGTAATGAAAAACACCAATCTTAAAACAATGCGGACAGATAGCCAGTTTTGCCCGAATTCACTTTTTTCGAAGTATGTCAAGTTCCCGGGTGATATTTTCCCTTGCTTTTATTTCATACTGGCTATAAAAAAATTCAGTATGATATATACAGTTCTTCGCCAGGAAACTTTCCAGAACTTTTGAACGGCCGGGATTATAAACAAAATCAGGATATAATTTATATTCTTTTCTCACAGCAGATGCATAAGACAGGTACTCTTCAGAAGATTTACCTAAGATGGCTAAATCTGCATCGGCAAAAAACCTTATATCGCCTGTTGTACTATCACCATGTGTCTTTGTGTTTACTATGATCTCGTTGCATAACATAACCCGTTCCTGATCTATTGAAAGTTTTTTCAGTCTTTCGTTCGCCAGTTCCGCACTCCTTTCCTCATTATCCTGCCTCAATACATTGTATATGATATCATGGTAAGCGATTGCAAAAATGACGATCTCCCAGTCAGAAAATCTGGCTTTGAGAGGCTCCAGTTCAAAAAACAGATTATCGAGATGATTAATATTATGATAATGCCGGTTCGTTTTTGAATAATTGGCATGAACCTCTTCCCACATTTTCAGAGCTTGTTCTTCTTTGGAATATCTTGAAACTATAGAAATAAATTTGGCGTTGAACATGATTGCGATTGTTGGTACAGTATTATATTGGCCGGAAAATCCAGTTTAGTAAACTTAGATTTCCAAATTGTGCTTTTTCTTAAGCAACTTATTGGGAGAAAATCCAAACTTCTTCTTAAATGCATTACTGAAATGTTGCAGCGATGAATAACCAAAGCCGGATGCAATTTCTGTCGATGTTTTATCACCCCTTAGCAAATCATTTTTAGCCAGTTCTAACCTGGCATCTGACAAATAACCAAAAACAGTATTCCCGAAGACCTCTTTAAATCCTCTTTTCAATTTGTATTCATTGATGCCAACAATCTTTGCCAGTGCCGTGAGAGCTGGTGGCGACTCAATGTTATTCAAAATATATTCCCGGGCATATTTTAGACATTCTAAATCATGTTTGGTCTTTACATATTTATACGAAGGCAAAAAAGCAGCATTGCAGGCCTCGGCCTGCACTACTAAAAATTCAATGCTCTTTGATAAGAGGTACATTTGTTTCAATCCATCTTTATAACGGCAATTGATGATATCATTGATAATGTTGAGCATAGCAGCATCAACCGGAAGGTTATTATTTGACAGTGCACACCTTCTTCCATTCATTATGTTTTCACCAAAACGTTCCAGCGCCTCATTCCCTCCCTGGGTCAGCCGAAGAAATGTATCTTTTGTAAACTGGATGAAAAACATCGAACTGTGCAGATGGGCGGATCTGAGAAAACCTTCATTTATGTCGTCACCATTCGCATAATAAAGATTGTGCTGATAACTTCCGAAAGCTGCCTGCGGTCTGTTTGTTTGACTACCGATAAATACAGAGCCTTTTAGATTTGCCTGGAGCGTAACCAACTCAGCTTTGATTTGGTAATTCCATTTCAAATCAACCGGTTTTTTATAGTGCCAGTCCGAATAACCCAAACGTATACCGTCAAAATACCAATCCTGCATATTAACATCAACAAAAGGCAGACTAAGTTTTTCCGATTGTTCAACAAGATTCATATCTGCTGAACCATTCATGAAAAAATCATTCAGTAGTTGAAAGTTTTTTCCCGGTATGTTCCTGATTTCAAAAGCCATAATTGCTCCGCTATTTGTAAGATATACTCCTTTTAATATAAGCTCTGATCTATGGTTGGCAGGTACATTTACCTGCTAAATATAATATGTAAAAAATGAAAAAATCACCGCTTTATTCCTGGACCGGATTGACTGGCATCGCACTCTACCTCCTTGTCTTATTGGAAATCCCACTTTATTTTGTTTATACACCAACGGCCAGTGGTACACCACCAGTCAATATCATACTTGCACGCATCATCATCGATCTCTTTATTTGTCTTGGATTGATTGGATTCTTCAGCGGGTTTAAAACCATCATTTCAAATCATTATCCTTCACTCGAATGGGCCGCAACATTTATTTTTGCCTTGGGACTGGCCTTTGCAATTGTTGCATTTATTGCTGATTCTATACAGGCTGGGTCAGTATGGATCGCGAAATCAAACCCCGTGGATCCTACCTGGGTTGGCTATGGCGGGGAGGGAGCGCTCCTGATCTATGGGCCAATCAACCGCCTGTTAACCGCGACCATCCTGATTGCAAGCGGAGCAGTGATCCTTAAAAGCCGGATGATTCCGGTGTGGACAGGCTGGCTGGCATTTGTTATCAGTTTATATAATCTTGCTTTCATTCCCACGATTTTCTTCATGACTACACCCCTGGATTTTTACAGCGTCAATGGCTGGAACATCCCGATAGCTGCAGGATTGTTTTTCATGTGGGTGTTTATAATCAGCATTTTATTCCTGCGAAAAAAGATCTCTTAATGTTTGACTTTGGGCAAGATGTTTGACTTTGGGCAAGGTTTGTCCTGAATCAACCCTGTTAATTGGCAATTCGTCACTTAATTGCCAATTCTTTTATTGAAAACCCCGATTTGATCTTTGATGTTCCGGATATTTAAAAGTTTTTGCAACATTATCCGGCTTCATCAGTCAAATCCCAATAAGTGAACCATATTAGTGAAAATAATGAATCAGACCGGCGCCTGGTAAAATCCGTTTTGTCAGGAGATACCCAGGCGTTTGGAAAGATCATCAAAAACACGGAGGGACTTGTGGCTCAGATCGTATTTAAGCTGGTAGAAAACAGGGAAGACAGGCGGGACCTCGCCCAGGATGTGTATCTTAAAGTATTTGCAAACCTTTCCGGCTTCAAATTTCAGTCAAAATTGTCGACCTGGATAGCGCAGATTGCTTATAATACCTGTATCAGTCAGCTGCAAAAAAAGAAATTATCGCTTACAGATTTGTTCCAGGGTGAAAACGAAGGGATCGAATATTCAGATAACCACCACCCTGCCTCAGCAGATCCGGAAATTGAAACCATGGTTTTTCAAAAACAGCAAGCAGCGATATTGAAAATTGAAATCGAAAAGTTGCCGCCACTGTTTAAAACCCTGATAACGCTGTTTCATAATGAACAGCTGAGCTATGAGGAGATTGGCATCATCACCGGGCTGCCTACAGGAACTTTGAGGAGCTATCTTTTCAGGGCAAGAAAAATGTTGAAAACAAATTTGCTGTTGAGGTATAAAAAAGAAGAACTATGAAGAACGGGCACCTTACTGATGAAATGATCCAGGAGTTTATCTGGAGCTCAGAAAATCCTGACTTATCCGCAAGGGCTCATATGTTGACCTGCGAACATTGTAAAACCCGGGCAGAAAATTACCAGTTGCTTTTTACTGAAATTGAGCAACTGTCTAAACCTGCTTTTAATTTTGATCTTTCAAAACTAGTCCTTAACCAGGTTATGGAACAAAATCCTGTGGCAAGTCTCAACGCAGATCCGTTATTAGCTACAATACCAGCAATTGAGAAATTGAATGGTCCCAGGCGGAAAAATATATGGCCGGGAATCATCATTACATTGATGACAATCGGATTAATCGGAACACCTGTTTACCTGTTCCTGGACTCGATCCAGGATATCATTTCCGAGGTTTCTACTATGGTCACCTATCTCATCATAATGACCGTTGTGCTGATCGCTGCTTTTCTTGTCTTCGATGAGTACCGGAAATACAATCACCAAATAAACAGCCTCGATATTTAAATTACCTGCAACATTATCTTAAGGCTTCAGTCTAATTAGAAAATTAACAACAGATGAAAAAAATCACACTACTCACCGGCACTGTTTTGTTGTCACTGGCTTTGAACGCCCAGGAAAACATCAATTACGATCCTTTCCGGGACAGGGAATTTATTGAGAAGACTTTGCAGGCAACAGCCATCGTACTGGTAATTTATCTTATCTCAAATTTCTTCCTCTCCATCATCAGACTGTTCCTTGACTACAAGTTAAAAAATAAAATGATGGACAAAAATGCTTCAGAGAACATCATTCACCAGTTTTTACAGCCGCAGAAAAAAGATACCAGGATTACTGCAGTCAAATGGGCGATCATTGTCGGAGGTGTAGGACTTGGCTTTACACTGATGCTGCTGTTTCCCCCATTTGGGATTCACTCGGTAATGATCATGTCTTTCTGTATTTCGCTGAGTTTTCTATGCTATTATTATTTTATCAAAAAAACAGAAGCACAGCCGGCGCAGAATTAAAATTAACATGCCGATTAATTAATTACCACCTGACTTAACACCTACACTTTATCACAATTATACAATATGAAACCAGTTCTGATATTTCTGACGCTGCTTACTCTTTCCCTCAGCATATACTTCACTATTCAGCGCTTTGACAGGCATGGGGTGTCAACCATGCGGATATTCGACGGTACTAACGATCAGGAGTTGAGCACAAAAGGAAAGATCATTTTCAACGAAGCTGAAACGGCCGTGGAAAGTATATCACCTAACGGCTTCCTGAAATATAAAAACAATGATCTGAAGCTTAAGGTAGAATTAAAAGAAGGGCAAATCGTATACCAGCTGACTGAAGACGGAAAGAACCTGAATGTAAATGAAGCCAACGGCAAACGGGTACTTGCTGAAACCATCAAAGCAATACTTGAAACCGGGTTTGATGCAAGGGGAAGAGTAGAACGCCTTTATAAAAAAGGAGGAGTACCGGCAGTGATGGCAGCTGCAGGGACCATGCAGCAAGATTATACCAAAGCAATTTATTACGATTACCTGATCAATACAGATACACTTTCCAATGCAGATTTGCTGGAAGTCATCAAAAAAACTGCAACGATAGAAGCCGACTTTGAAAAAGCAAAATTACTTCGATCATTATCCGGTCAATTGAATGACTCTGTGCTTACCGTCGCTTACCTGGATGTTGTAGACGGAATGGATGCTGATTATGAAAAAGCCGGGGTGCTTAAACATCTTATTAAAAAATCACCTGACAGCCTCGCTTTCCAGGGCATCTTAAGAACAATTGCGGGAATGAATGCTGATCATGAAAAAACACAGGTACTAAACCTGATGATAAAGCAAACTCCACTCGATTCAGCCAGGGCAGTGGGTATTCTTGCGGTAGTTAAAGGCATGGGTGCTGACTTTGAAAAAAACAATCTTTTAAAACAATTCTCTGAACCATTAAAAGATTCGGCTACGGCCCAGGCTTATCTGCAAGTGGTTAATAGCATGGATGGAGATTTCGAAAAAGTACGCGCATTGGAGAATCTCCTGAATCAACCTATTAGTGCAGCGATATTTCACGAGATGGCGCTGATTGCCGGTGGCCTCAATGGTAACCATGAAAAATCAGAGCTGTTGAAAAAGATGCTTGATCGTAGCAGTGAAGAAAATCAGCGTATCAGCCGGGTGTTAATGGTTGTCCATGATATGGATGGTGAATTTGAGAAAGTAAACCTGATGAAAAAGATCGCTGATCGAAATTCGGTTACAGAAGATGATTGGGTGGCACTGATCTCAGAGGCAGGCCGGGTGAATAACGATTTTGAAAAATCAAATTTATTAACGCATATAGCGGGAAGAATGCCGCGAACTGAAAACATTCAGTCGGCATATACAAAAGCGGCCAAAACCATTAATTCCGAAATGGAATATGGCCGTGCATTGAAAGCAAGTGAATAATCATTGTATTATATTTTCGATTAGCAACGGATTAAAACATTACAAATGAAAAAAATAATCTTAAGCCTTTTTTTTCCGGGTGTCCTCGCATTCGGTACGAATGTTCTGCATGCCCAATGCAACATCACATCAGTTTTTACTTCATCAAAAACGCTCTACCTGGATTCAACCAATACCATAGTTCGGACGGAAGATGAAAACACTACCATAGAAATAAACAAAACAGAAATTATTATTTCACCTGGCAATGAATCTGGCAGGACAATGAAAGGTGTATTTATTTCAAATGCCTGTAATTGGAAGGTTCCTTTTAAAGAAGGTAAAACGGTGATTAAGACCGTTATTGCAGACCCCGGTGATGACCCTGGCGCTGTTACTATTACTATCGAAGGTAAAGCCGGCGTTGTATCGCTGATGGTTACTATAGATAAAGAACCAAACAAACGTATAAAAGTTATTGCGGATAAATTTGAAGAAAAAAAATAAATCGGCGGGATAATCCCAGGTGATTCAAAGACCTGGTAAATTTTAACCGGACTGCGAGCTATCACAAGGGCGAATCCTTTATTTTTATAGCTTATTTTATAAGCGAAGCTATGAAAAAGCGCCCTCTTATTATTTCAGTTTCCTTATTGGGAATTCTTATTGGCTGTTATTTTCTCATACCATCTTTCCAGGATTTCATTAAAGAAGGTTTCGATGTCTTAACAAGCGATGATCAGCAAAGAATCAGCAAGTGGGTGGGCGGATTGGGCTGGGCCGGACCCGTTTTACTGATTTTGATAATGGTTTTTCAGATGTTCCTTTTTGTTGTTCCAAATATCCTTCTGATGATTGTTGCAATCGTTAGTTATGGGCCGGTATGGGGTGGGCTAATCTCATTGCTGGGAGTTTTTGCATCTTCGTCATTGGGCTATCTGATCGGAAAACATCTTGGCCCGGTAACGGTGCAGAAATTCATGAGCGAGAAGGCACAAAAAAAGGCCAGTGAGTTTATTAAAGAGTACGGGGTGATAGCCATTGCCATTACCCGACTTTCATCTTTATCGAATGACTCATTAAGTATTGTCGCGGGCCTTTTAAAAATGAAGTACCATAAGTATATCCTGGCCACTCTTTGTGGAATAACCCCACTCATTGTGTTGCTGGCGATTTATGGAAATAACGGAAAGATCCTGACCGCCCTGATCTGGATTGCTGCGGTGTCCTTAGTATTGTTAATTATCTATATAATAATATCCAGGCGAAAGAAAAGGAAGTCAGGTCTTTCGTAATCAACGCTGGGTTACCTTAACAAAATTGCCGTCTTGTGCAACCGTAGCATCATGGCGATGTTTCGTTGTTTCCACTGAAAATTTATAGTGAGTTCCATCAACCCTGTTGATTTCAGTGATCGCAAAAGGCACAGCATTGTTGAATCTTTTCTTGATAGCCATCATCACCTTAATCGGCAAGTCGGCATAGAAAATATTGCGCATTGTACCCAGCAAGTCACCCTCAGGACTAAAGAACGCCTGGGCACCTCTTCCGTAAAGCACAAAAGATACTTTTCTGTAATCCCCTTCATTGGTCCATTTCACACATTCAGCTGCCGGAAAAGATTTCTGAAAAACCTGCTCTGCTTTATCGCCAAAATTAATTTTATCATTTGCACTAAGTGCAGAAATTGATATTACGAGGAGTAGACTGATTGAGAAGATAATCTGTTTCATAATTAAAGTTTTTGATGATGAATTGTCTATTGTTACATGCCAATCCATATACCATTTTCTCAGTAGGTTAATTATGAAACGCTTACATTCTATGCATTGTGGCGAGTGTTTGATAATGATACAATCAGTGTATCACTTTATATAGTATCCTTCTATTCATGATAGCATTGTTCTTTTCGTGAATGATCTTGATTTTAAAATTGAAGTGTTAATGAAATTATAACGAAAAGTTTAAAAGATAAGTTTAATACAAATCACTACGCCTGCTATCATATCCATCCATAGAGTAAGCGGCATAAACTTTCAAGGATAAATAACTTTGCAGATCGACAGCCTCTTATCGACATTTTCGCTTAACCATTAGTGATAGGATATAACATTAATTAACGCCTGTTTTATTTCATCTAAAGCATCAATTGATACTTATCAATTATTTTTTATGTTTTCATAGTATTTTTCTAACTAATCAAAAGTTTACACGATAAATTTCAGCACTTCGGTTATATTAATAATAAATTAATATTTTGAATCCTCGATTCATGTCCTTGGATTATGCTAATTTTATCAAATCACGCACACATATATATTTTATATATGTTATGATACGTCTTGTTTCAATCAACTGCTTGTCTTCCCAACGCTTGTATCAGCCACCCAGATAACGATTTACAGTTTGACTGCCCGGTTCTCGACAGAACAGGATAGAATTATCAATTCCAGCCATATATCTTTTTCAGGTAGAAATTTTTAAAAACCAAACAACTGATATGAAGCAAATTTTAATCTTCATTCTATGCTCCTTTTTTATTTTTTTAAAGGGAAATGCACAGGAGAAAACAATTACCGGTCAGATTACTTCCCAGGATGGCGCTATTTTACCAGGAGTGAGTGTAGTGGTAAAAGGAATGTCTAAGGGAACAGCAACCGATAAGGAAGGAAAATTTACGATTACTGTTCCGGTTAATGCCAGCTCGCTTGTATTTTCCAATGTAGGTTTCCAGGAGCAGGAAGTACCTGTTTCTGATAAACCATTTATCAATGTTAAGCTGGTAGAAAGCTCTGCCACCCTTGATAATGTTGTTGTAACAGCTGCAGGTATCAGAAGACAAAAAAACAAACTTGGCTATTCTGTAAGCACACTGAATGCGGATCAGCTGGCACAGAAATCGGAACCAGATCCACTTAGATCATTAACTGGCAAAGTTGCAGGTGTAGATATACAAAGTTCAGGAGGTGTAGCCGGTGGAGGAACTAATATTACTATACGCGGTAATTCTTCTCTTGGTAATAATAACCAGCCTCTATTTGTAGTGGATGGAGTACCGTTCGACAATTCCAGTTTTGCAAATGCGGGCTCTGCATCAGTGGGAGGAGCCGGTGTCACAAATCGTGCTTATGACATAGATCCCAACAATATCCAAAGCATGACCGTACTAAAAGGCGCAGCTGCCGCGGCACTATATGGCTCCCGGGCAGCCAATGGTGCTATAATCATTACCACTAAATCCGGTAAAAAGCAAAGCAGGAAAGGCACTGAGATTACTTACAATTCAGGTTATTCTATTGAAAAAGTTTCAGGTCTACCAGAATATCAGACCAGGTATGGACAAGGTACTAATAACGACTACCGGCATGGCGTTTATGCGTCTTGGGGACAACCTTTCCCTGGAGTAACAAGCATATTACCAACCCGTGAAACAATACCACACCAACTAACCAGGCAATTTGACGCAACCGTGTTTCCCCAGTTCTATGAGGCAGATGGTAAAACCCCCATACAGATTCCATATAAATCCTATGCAGAACAGAATACAAAAGACTTTTTCAGAACAGGTAGCGTGCTTGAAAATGCGCTTTCAATTTCTTCAGGGAGCGAAAAAGGAAACTTCACCGCTGGCATTTCAAGAACAAGTAACCGCGGTGTAGTTCCATCGAATGAAATAACCCGCACCTCCATAAATGTGGGCGGGAACATCAAACTGGATAATAAATTCTATGCAAGTGGCTCAATCAACTATGTTGTAACCCACCAGGAATCACCCCCTATCGGCGGGGCTACCGGCTCGATCATGAGTGCATTGATGTATGCCCCCACAAGTTATGACCTTTCAAATAACCCGTATGAAAATCCACTTGATGGCAGTAATGTGTATGATTACACCGGGCTCGACAATCCTTACTGGTCAGTATTACATAGTCCCACCACTAGTGATGTGGACAGGTATTATGGAAACTTTGTAGTGGGTTATGATCCACTACCCTGGTTAAACATCCAAAACACAGTAGGTTTTAATGCTTATACTGACAGGAGATTAAGTGTGAGAGGAAAAGGAAGCTCATCTTATCCCAATGGAAGCATTACCAGCGATGATATTTACCGGCAGGAGTTAGATAATACGTTATTGGCAACCGTCAGTACATCCATCAATAAAAACATTTCGTTCAAAGCCATCCTGGGAAATAATATCAACCAGCGCCTCACCAATCGTAAAGTATTTTATGGTGATAATATCATAGTTGCCGACCTCAATAGTATAAACAATACCAGTTCTATAACACCAGTACAGTTACAAAACAACCGGAATATGCTTAAACAAAGATTTTACGCATTTTTCACGGATCTGACCTTTGAATATAAAAACTTTCTCACATTGAATATCGTTGGCCGAAATGATATTTCTTCAACCTTACCGGCAGATAACCGGAGTTACCTATATGGTGGTGTAAATGGTTCCTTCATATTTACACAGGTATTGAATTTGCCGAGAAATATCATTTCATTCGGTAAGATAAGAGCCGGATATACGCAGGTTGGTAACGAGGCGACTCCTTATCAGACATTAAATGTGTATCCGATTAATACCTCATTGGGTACGTCTTCCGGGGTTGGCTCTGTAGGGGCGCCGTTTACGGCTCCCGGCGGCGCAGCAACGAATATAGTAACACAGGCCGACCTGCTGGCGAATGCAAATCTGAAACCGGAATTTATTACAGAATTGGAAATGGGCGCTGAACTGCAATTCCTTAACGGTAGAATCGGAATAGATTTTACTTACTACAACAAAAAAAGTACTTCACAAATATTCCAGGTAAGTGCAGCACCATCTACTGGCTATACAACCCAGATTCTTAACCTGGGTAAAGCAACCAACAGCGGCATTGAAATAGGTCTGACAGCTTCGCCTGTTAAAAGCAATGGCAAAGGTTTCAATTGGAACATAGCAGCCAACTTTACAAAAAATGAAAACATCATAAATGATCTCGGCGGTTACCAGAGTTTTAGTTATGGTGGTGCAAATGGTACCAGCAGCATTCATATTGTAGGGCAGCCCTATGGTTTGATTCTTGGAACAGCCTTCGCAAGAGATGAGGAACAAAACATCCTGATTGACCCAAATACAGGCAAACCACTGACATCAGGCACATTGCTTCCAATTGGAAATCCAAATCCTGATTTCCTGTTAGGTGTCACAAATTCATTCAGGTTCAGAAATTTTTCCATGAGCATTTTGTTTGACTGGAAACAAGGTGGGGATTTATTTTCAAGTACTGTAGGCAATATGATTTCACGCGGGGTAACCAGGGATACTGAAGAACGTGAATTTGTGATTGTGGCACCGGGTATACTTGGCGATATAAATACGTTGAAGCCACTGCTGGATTCAAGGGGAAACAAGATCCCGAACAATGTTGCAATGAGCTATGAAGATCATTTCTTTTCAGGTGGTATGGGTCCAGGTGGAGTAAGCGAAGGTTCAATACTTGATGCTACAGTTGTACGTCTCAGGGAAGTATCATTGGGATACGAATTACCAGCAAAGCTTTTGAAAAATAGTCCTTTTGGATCAGCATCAATTTCTGTAAGCGGACGTAACCTCTGGTACAATGCACCCAACTTTCCCAAATACACAAATTTTGACCCTGAAGTCAGTTCGTTGGGTGTAGGTAACTCAAGGGGTTATGATAACCTGGCTGTGCCTACCACGCGGAGATTTGGTGTTAACCTCCGTTTCAGTTTCTAATAAAAGGTCATTCATCATTTAAACAGCAGAGATCATGAAATCCACATACATAAAACTCACTTTTTTACTATCCGCAATTTTTCTACTTGGAAGTTCGTGTAAAAAGTTTGTAGACATCAATGATGATCCCAATAACATCACCACCGCCGAGCTTAGTTTATTATTGCCATCAACCCAGATATCAATGGCAGCTAATATGTATCAACTAAACAGTGGCGCAGCTACTATCGTTCAGCACACTATATTTTCTTCCGGTCTCAGCCGTTTTCAACAAACAGGCACCAGCTTCGATGATTCCTGGAATGGATTTTACAGCCAGACATTCATCGATATCGAAACATTAATCAAGGACGGCACAGAACAACAGCAGTGGGGATATGTCGCCATTGCAAAACTGGAAAAGGCTTACCTGTATAGTATGATGGTTGATATGTGGGGAGATATACCATATTCCGGTGCAAGTCTTGGCCAGGAAAACCGCAGCCCTGCCTTTGAAAACGGTGGTGAGATTTATGATAAAGTTTTTGCCCTGATTGCCGAAGCCATTGCCGATGCGAATAAAACAACATCAGCTACACTGACACCTGTCACTGCTGATATTATCTACCGCGGCAGTAAAGACTCTTGGATAAGAATGGCAAATTCACTGAAACTGAAATTATTTAACCAAATAAGATTAGCTGATGCTGCAAAGGCGGCTGCAGGCATTAAAACTTTGATTACTGCACCCCTGATAAACTCAGCCGCAACGGACTTCACCTTTAAGTTCGGACCTTCACAGAATCCAAATAACCGACATCCATGGCACAGGTCTGAATACCAGGGAACGAAAACGTTTTATATGAGCCAGTCATTAATGGATATGTTATTCACTAATGATGACCCAAGATTGCGTTATTTTATTTACCGTCAAAACGCAACAGCAGGTCTGAATAACGCCTCCAACAGCAATGGCTATTATGGACGTAACCCAGGAGATGGCACTTCAGTACCGGCCGATCAGACAAGAAGAGCAACATTTGGAATTTATCCTGCCGGCGGTTTGTACGATAATGCTCCCGTGAATAATATACCGGCTACCAATGTATTTCTGACCAATACGGGCACCAGCGGAACAAACAAAGTGGTTGCTGTTTCTGACGGAACCGGTGCTGGTCTTATGCCCCTCCTTACAAATGCCATGGTTTATTTTATGAGAGCCGAGGCAGCTTTAACACTGAACACAGGAGAAGATGCGAGCCAGCTTTTTAAAGATGGTATTACAGCAAACCTGAATAGCATAAGCGCTTTTGCCATTGCAAATGGGGGCATAGCTATACCGGCATCTACAATTACTGGTTTTGTGAATAGGTTAGCTCAGAATTATTCCTCTGCAGTTGATAATAACAAAAAACTTGAGCAAGTGATGACACAAAAGTACATTGCCTCTTTTGGTAACGGAATGGAAACCTATAATGATCACCGGCGAACAGGTTTGCCTGTTTTGCGCCCTTTGTTATCTCCATTGAATGTTTATCCTTTAAGACTTTATTATTCACAATCCGAGTTAACCACAAATACATCAGTAAGCGCAATAGCCGGTGAAATTCAAATAGCCCAACAAACTACACCGGTTTTCTGGGACAAATAACTCAGCATATAAAATTTACAATATGAAACATATATCAACAGCTGGATACTTATTGTTATTTATATCAAGTGCCTGTTCAACAAAAAAATATGAGTGGGAAGATTATAAGTATACGGCTGTACCAATAGTCACAGTCAATACATCAAAATCAGCCCTACCAACAGTTGACGCAGCGAAAACTTCCTTCTTTAATCTCAAAGACCCAAATGTTGCAACACAGCAATTCGAATTTATATTAGATTGGGAAGGGTTCGGGAAAGAGACGGTCAGCTCAATTGACGTGTATGTTAGTTACAATAAAAAAGAAGCAAGCGCCCCTGCTTATCCCATTGTAATCAGTAGTCCCGGTAATCAATACCCGAATATCTTCCAGTTTCCATTGCCAAGTATAGTCAGGACTACTGATAAATTTCTGGAGACAGCAACAACCTTTCCAAAAACCTATACATTTACAGCCGGCCAGCTGGCAACTATTGCAGGAGTGGATACAAAAAACATAGAGGTAAATGATTATTATTTATTCAAATTTATTTTAAATCTTGGCGATGGCCGAAAGATCGTGACCTTCTTTAATAATGTTTGTGACGAATCCCGTGGAGAACCAGGTGACTGCAGGGTTGGGGCCAGGTTTAAAAATCAATAATCAAAAACAAGCGACCCTTTCAAATAAATTAACATTCAGATATGAAAATGAAAAAAGCGATTAGCGGTATTGCTTTGGTAATTCTTGCTGCACTGGTAACGACCGATCAATTAACTGCTCAGGGCACCGCTATTAAGTCGGCCCTGGTTAATAAATCAAACCTGGATCCTCAGTCAAACGCTGACATTATGAAATCTATGCAGTGGCGATTAATAGGACCTTTTCGCGGCGGACGTTCAGTTTCTGTAACTGGCCATCCAACAGATAAAATGACTTTTTATATGGGTACTACGGGGGGGGGAGTATGGAAAACTACTGATGGCGGTGAAAGTTGGAAAAACATTTCTGACGGCTTCTTCAAAATGGGTTCTGTCGGGGCGATTGAAGTATCAAAATCAAATCCTGATATTGTTTATGTTGGCATGGGTGAACATACTTTACGAGGAAACACTTCTCATGGTGATGGTGTATATAAGTCAACGGATGGTGGCAAAACCTGGTCGTATATGGGCTTGAAAGATACCTATCACATCGGCAGACTGATAATTCATCCAACAAATCCGGATACTGTTTATGTAGCGGCTATTGGTCATGCATTTGGTCCAAATGAAGATCGTGGCGTATTCCGCACCAGTGATGGCGGTAAAACCTGGAAAAAAATCTTATATAAAAACCCCAACGCGGGCGCGATTGATTTAACCATGGATCCAACAAATCCCCGTATCATATATGCTTCTACTTTTGAATTTCGTCGCTTTGAATGGGGGGTAAGAAGTTCCGGGCCAGGAGCAGGAATACACAAAACCCTTGATGGTGGCGAAACCTGGACCGACATCACCTTGAATCCGGGATTGCCTACTGGTAAGAATCGTGGAAGAATAGGGCTTGCTTTATCACCTGCAAGGCCGGAACGAGTCTGGGCTATCATTGAAGCTGAGAACAACCAGACAGGTATTTATCGCACTGATGATGCAGGTGCTCATTGGCAATTGATGAGTCAAAATGCCGAGCTGCACCAGCGTCCCTGGTATTATCATCATCTCACCGCTGATCCAAAGGATAGTTCAAAACTTTGGGTGATGAATATTGGATTCTGGAAATCTGCTGACGGTGGTAAAAAATTCGCGGCTGTATCCACTCCCCATGGAGACAATCACCAGCTTTGGATCGACCCGAAAGATACAGACAGAATGATTGAAGCAAACGATGGCGGAGCAACAGTGACATTTGATGGAGGCAAGTCCTGGTCATCTATTTACAACCAGCCCACTGCCCAGATGTATCATGTAATTGCTGACAACAAATTTCCTTACCGTGTTTATGGTTCACAGCAGGATAATTCAACGATCTCGGTTCCGATGAGGTCTGACAATGGTGCCATTTATCCGGATGATCTATACTCAGTTGCCGGTGGTGAGTCTGGCTATATTGCTTTCGATAAAAATAATCCTAAACTTATTTTTGCGGCTAATCACCACTGGATCACAAAGCTGAACATGGAAACAAACCAGGTTTCAGATGCTTCGGTTGTTCCCGAAGATAATTATGGCTACGGTTCTGCAGACATCAAATATCGTTTTCAATGGACGTTTCCAATTGTAGTATCGCCACACAACAGTAATGTATTATATGCTACGTCGTCCTATGTTCACCGTTCTTTGGACCAGGGAAACAGCTGGCAGGTAATCAGTCCAAACTTAACCCGCTCCGATTCAGCAACCCTTGAAAAGACCCCAACCAGGGATAAACCTGAAATTGGAAAAGACTGGGGACCGGTAGTACGCGATAATACAGGCGTGGAATGGTATGGAACAATATTCGCTTTTGCGGAATCACCAATAAAAGCAGGCCTGCTTTGGACGGGCTCCGATGACGGATATATTAACCTTTCAACCGACAATGGAAAAACATGGAAAAATGTTTCTCCAAAAGGTATCCCCGAATTCTCACGAATCAGCATTATTGATGCTTCAGCCCATGATCCTGCAACTGTATATATTGCAGCAATAAGATATAAGCAGGATGATTTTCATCCCTATATGTATAAGACCAGCGACTATGGCAAAACCTGGAAGAAAATTACCAACGGGATTCCCGAAGATGAATTTACAAGGGTAATCAGGGAAGATCCCAAACGCAAGGGCTTATTGTATGCTGGTACAGAAAAAGGAATATATATATCTTTCAATGATGGTGAAAACTGGCAACCACTGCAGTTGAACCTACCGGTTGTACCAATACATGATCTGGCCATCCAGGATAACAGCCTTGTTGCAGCTACTCATGGCCGGTCTTTTTGGGTATTGGATAATCTGTCAACACTTCAGCAGATCAGTGCCGAAGTTCATAGTTCTGTTGTTTACCTGTTTAAACCCGCTGCCACTGTAAGATACCGGGGTGGTGGCAAACGTTCGGTTATTGGTTTTGAAGGTGCAGGACCACAAAACGTTGGTCAGAACCCAGCTTCAGGAGTAACGGTGCAGTATTATCTTAAAGAAAAACCGAAGGGGACAATATCCGTTGAGTTTATTGATGCTTCCGGTAAAGTGATTAAATCATATAAAAGCAGGATAGATACAGCAACAGCTTTGAATAATTCAGACTCAGCTGCTAAAGCCGCTGAAACTGAAATGCGCGCACCCCCACGAAGAGGTGCCAGGCGGGAACCGGTTTTAACTGCCGCATCAGGCGGAAATAAATTTATTTGGGATGATATGCGCTATCCGGATCCTGCACCATTGGAAGGTATAGTAACTCATGGAACCGCAAGAGGGCCATTAATTATGCCTGGCAAATACAAAGTGCGGCTAACTGTAGATACGACGGTGATGACACAGGAGTTTGAGGTTGTAAAAGATCCACGGATACCAATTACCGCAGCTGAATACAAAGAACAGTATGATTTGCTTATAAAAATAGGCGAACAGACAACAGCGTTACGCAATGCTGTAAAAGAGATTAGAAAAATCAGGCAACAACTGGACAGCTCTAAATTAAACAACAAATCTATAGAAGCTTTACGTGAGAAAATGCTTCGGATTGAAGATGAACTGGTACAGGTTAAAGCAAAAGCAAACCAGGACCTGACTAATTATCCTGTAAAACTTGATACCAAATTAATTTCTCTGGCTAATTTTGTTGAATCCGGTGATGTAAAACCCCCGATGCAACATAAAGAAAAGTTTGTCGAATTATCTGCAAAGCTTGCCATTCAGCTTAAAAGTTTTGAGGAGGTTAAAAAAGAAGTTGCAGCAAAATCAAAACGGAGTTTTTAAAAGCGATAACTTGGATATCTTTCATTCCTAATTTAATGTCATTTAATAATTTTTTTTAATGATCCGTATTTTTTGTCTTTCGGTTTTATTTAACATCTATGCCTACGCGATGTTATCTGCACAAACAGTTCCGTCACCCAAAGAACATTTTGGATTTAATATCGGTGATGATTATAAACTTTCTACTTATACCCAGGCTGAGGCGTATTTTAAAAAGCTGGCTGCATCTGATCGCACTAAGTTGGTAGATATCGGGCTAACCGAAGAAGGTCGCCACCAGTATATGATGATTGTTTCCAGCCCGGCGAATATTAAGAAGCTTGATCACTACAAGGAGATTTCACAGAAGCTTGCCCATGCCGAGGACCTCAATGATGATCAGGCAAAGGCACTGGCTGCAGAAGGCAAAGCTGTTGTCTGGATCGATGGGGGCCTCCACGCTACCGAAGTGGTCGGGGCGCACCAGCTAATCGAAACCATGTACCAGTTCGTGACCAAAAACGATCCGGAAACCATGGAGATACTGGATAATGCCATTATCCTTTTTACACATGCAAATCCGGATGGACAGGAATTGGTTTCTGATTGGTATATGAGGAGTTCAGATCCTAAAAAACGTTCGTATTCACAACTTCCCCGGCTCTATCAAAAATATATCGGGCATGATAACAACAGGGATTTCTATATGATGAACATGAAAGAAACCCAGAACATTAGCCGGCAACAGTACGTTGAGTGGATGCCACAAATCATCTATAACCATCATCAGACGGGCCCTCCGGGTTCTGTTCTCGCAGGCCCACCTTACCGCGATCCTTTTAACTATGTTTATGACCCATTAATGGTTACCAGTTTAGACGGGGTTGGAGCAGCTATGAACAACCGACTCAGTAGAGAAGGCAAACCCGGTTACACACAACGTTCCGGTTCAAATTATTCAACCTGGTGGAACGGAGGTTTGCGAACAACTTCCTACTTCCATAATATGATCGGGATACTTACTGAAATCATTGGGAGTCCTACCCCATCAACCGTGCCCCTTGTACCTGCGCGTCTCATTCCCAATATGGCTACACCATATCCGGTTACACCACAGGAATGGCATTTCCGGCAGTCCATTGATTACTCAGTATCGCTTAATTATGCCGTTCTTAACTATGCAGTAAGTAATCGTAAGGATCTGTTATATGGTATTTACCATATGGGCAAAAATTCCATTGATAACGGCAGTCGCGACTATTGGGGTCTTTCTCCAAGACATATAGACTCGATCAACAATGCTTTTAAAAAGGATCAAAGGAATACAAGAGCCGCCGAATCCGGCAATAATTCCGGGGGTATAAGGCCTGGATCCTTTGATACAATTCCTGTTAAATACTACAATATTGTTTTAAAAGATTCCACCCTTCGTGATCCGCGAGGGTATATTGTCTCTGCTGACCAACCTGATTTTCCAACGGCTGTTAAGTTTATAAATGCACTCATAAGGTCAGGTATATCGGTAAATAAGTCAACAGCTGAATTTGCTGTACAAGGAAAAAAATATCCTGCAGGTTCCTTTATTGTTAAAACCGCCCAGGCATTTCGTCCGCATGTGCTGGATATGTTTGAGCCCCAGGATCATCCCAATGATTTCTCATATCCCGGTGGACCTCCTATTCGCCCTTATGATGCAGCAGGCTGGACACCTGCCTATACAATGGGTGTTCAGTTTGACCGTATCCTGAACGACTTTGATGGTCCGTTTCAAAAACTGGCTTATGGAGATTTACAGGCACCTAAAGTTCAAAGCAATGTCGCTTCTTCTGCTGGTTACCTGTTAGATGCCCGCTCCAACAATAGCTTTATCGCTGTAAATGATCTGCTGAAAGCAGGTATTAAAGTATATCGTCTTCCAAAAGGAATTGCCGGCAATGCGAATGCAGGCCCCGGAACATTCTTTGTCCCTTCATCCGGAAAGACCATACTCCAAAAAGCGTCCGCTGACCTTGGGATAAAAATTACAGGTGTTGCCAAACAACCTGCAGATGCGGTAAAGGTCTCCCAGATGCGTATAGGCTTATGGGATACTTATGGTGGTTCTATGCCTTCCGGCTGGGTCCGATGGCTGATGGAGCAACATCATTTCCCTATCAATCTTATTTATGCCAATGAAATTGATAAAGGCAATCTTCGGGATAAATATGATGTCATAGTATTTGTTACAGGTGCCATCCCTGCCCCGGGAAGAGGTGGCAATGCATCCGGTGGATTTGGCGGCGGCAGGCAGCCAAACCGGGCGGAGATTCCAGCGGAGTATCAAAATACTTTAGGCAGGATAACGGCAGATACCAGTATTCCCCAGATCAAACGTTTCCTGGAGGCCGGTGGTTCTGTTGTTACCATTGGTAGCAGTACTAACCTTGCATATCATTTGGGAGTTCCTGTTCGCAATGCTTTGACGGAGATGAATGCCGGACAGGAAAGACCTTTACCAGGAGAAAAGTTTTATATCCCGGGAAGTGTCTTAAGGGTCAGTATCGATTCTACTCAATCTGCAGCCTGGGGTATGTCGGTTGAAGCTGATGTTTATTTTGATGCAAGTCCTGTATTTAAGCTTGCACCGGAAGCGGTCGTGAAGGGACAGGTAAAACCAATAGCGTGGTTTTCCTCAAACAAACCGCTGCGTAGCGGTTGGGCATGGGGACAAGCTTATCTCGAAGATGGAGTAGCTGCATTTGTGGCCTCCATAGGTAAAGGTAAATTGTATGCTTTCGGTCCGGAGATAACATTCCGTGGGCAGACCCAGGGAACTTTTAAATTTCTTTTTAATGAGTTGTACCAGGCAGGTGAGTAAAGCAGGTTGATTTAATAGCCGCTTTCACAGCCGTTAAATATACTGCCAGGTAAGTTTAGTCATTTAATCTAAATATCATCACATTAAATATCATCACATGAGATCATTCCTGAAAGGGATATCATTCGCTTCGTTAATTATATTCAGTATCTCCGGTGTAGAGGCCCAGGATGGTAGCGCTGAAGCGCAGGAACCCGCAAAGGTTGCAGTAGATAAACGCTATCAGACTGAAATGAAGAGTTTATCAGAGAAGGCGGTTATCAAATCAGCTTTTAAAATAATCATGGACCTGGAACCGGAAACGCATAGAAATCTGATAACGCTTAATGAAATACCAGCTCCGCCTTTTAAAGAAGAGAAAAGGGCAGAGAAATTCAGGGAGATGATGAAAGCGATAGGTGCTGATTCAATCTGGATAGATAAAGCCGGGAATGTACTTGCCTTAATAAAAGGCAAGTCAGGGAAAAAAACAGTTATACTCGAAGCTCACCTGGATACAGTATTTCCTGAAGGAACCGATGTAACCGTAAAGCAAAAGGGAGATACATTAAAAGCTCCCGGCATCGGGGATGATACCCGCGGTCTGGCCGTGGTACTCGCTGTCATGAAATCCATGAAGCAGGCAAAAGTAAAAACGGATGCTGATATCTTATTCGCAGGAGTAGTAGGTGAAGAAGGCCTCGGGGATCTTAGAGGCGTGAAACAATTATTCATGGATAATAAGCCAAAGATTGATTCATATATAGCCATTGATGGTGGTGGCATCGGCGGTATTACTTCAGGTGGTACAGGTTCGCATCGCTATCGTATAACTTTCAAAGGTCCTGGTGGACATTCTTATGGCGCATTTGGCCTGGTTAATCCACATAATGCATCAGCCAGGGCTATTCATTATTTTATACTGGAGGCAAACACATATACACGCAGTGGCGCGAAAACTACTTACAATGTCGGAGTAATGGGTGGTGGTACTTCTGTGAATGCCATTCCATTTGAATCATGGATGGAAGTTGATATGCGCTCTGAATCACCTGACAGGCTTTCTGGTATTGATAGCTTATTACAGGGCGCTATAAAAAAAGCACTGGCTGAAGAAAATCAAATGAAAAGAAGAGGCAGTGATCTTACTGTGGATGTGGCATTGGTGGGTGACCGTCCTTCCGGTGTGCAAAGCAATACGCTCCCGCTGGTACAAAGGAGTATGGCATCAGCCATGTTGTTGGGAGCTACACCGAGATTGGGTATCAGTTCAACTGATTCGAATATTCCTATCTCCAAAGGGGTGCCTGCAGTTACGATCGGAAGAGGTGGTGTCGGCGGCGGCGCACATGCATTGGATGAATGGTGGATAAATGATAAAGGTCATCTGGCAATACAGAATGCTTTATTAATACTGGTTTCTGAAGCGGGGCTGGTAGATTAGGCTGTTTTTTTTATTTATATAATTTTATCGTCCCACTTCCAGGTGGGACGTTTTTTTTACACGACTTTAATTATGAGTATGATGAAAAACAAAACCTTATTTATTGCAGATATGTTTCGCACCCTGTCTATTTTTTTACTCGTCATTTTCATCACTCTAAGAAGTTCCGCGCAACCCGAAAAAGCAGAAGCTGAAAAAGCAGAAGCTGAAATTCAAACCATCATGCAAAAACTGGAAGTCGTTGGACTTTCAGTAGCAGTTGTCAAAAACAATAAGCTGTTTTACACAAAAGCTTTTGGCTATAAAGATATCGAAACGAAAACACCGCTTGCCAGCAATCATCTTTTCCGGATCGCATCAATATCAAAATCGTTTTCTGCCACCGCTGTTATGAAACTTGTTGAACAGGGCAGGCTATCGCTCGATGCCGATTTCGGAAAACTGATCGGCTTCCCCATTAGAAATCCAAAACATCCTGACCGGATTATAACCTTGAAAATGGTACTCTCCCATACCTCTGGCATCAATGACAGCCAGGGATATTTTAACCTGGATGTAATTAATCCTGCAAAAAATAACAATTGGGCCAGGTGCTACAACGACTACGCTCCCGGTGAAGGCTACCAGTATTGTAACCTCAATTTTAATATGCTTGGTGCTGTGCTGGAAAAAGCAACAAGCATTCGCTTCGACAATTTTATCAGGCAACAGATTATCACACCGCTGGGTTTGAATGCGGGCTATTGTGTTGATTCGCTTAATAATGAGTTATTTGCCACACTATATGAATTGGACTCTGCGACTAAAATGTTTAAAGCAGCAACTTCGGCGTATGCACCACGCCGTGAGGAAATAGTTAATTATGTAATGGGTTACAGCACTCCGATATTTTCGCCAACAGGTGGAATGAAAATATCCGCCGTGGACCTTGCGAAATATATGATGATGCACATGAATTTTGGCAAAAACAAAACCGGGAAAGGTCGCCGGATCATTTCAAAAAAAAGTGCCAGGCTCATGCAATCCGTAGTCGCCGTCAAAGAAGGCTATGGTCTTGCACTCTGGAATACTGACAAGCTGATAAAAGGAAAAACATTGATTGGCCATACAGGTTCAGCTTATGGTCTATACAGTGCAATGTTTTTTGATCCCAAAAAGAAATTTGGCTTTGTAGTGATAACCAATGGTTGTAATCCTGTTTATACGGAGGGAACCAATGAAGTTTTGAGAAGCACCATCAATACTTTGTATGAAACTTTAATAAAATAAATTTTCCCTATCCTGCTTGCCACTATCCCAACCCAGCGAATTTATCTCAACCATCTGTCCTTAAACTCTTAACGGGGTTTGTAATAGCAGCCCTGGCCGCCTGGAAACTACTCGTAAATATTGCTATAAATATTGCAAGACCTCCTGCCATCGTCAGCATCCACCAACTGATATTTACCCGGTATGCAAAATCATCCAGCCATTTACTCATAGCCCAGATAGAAATGGGAAATGCAATAACAATAGAAATTAAAACCAGTCGCAGAAAATCTTTAGAGAACATTACCAATATACCCGGAACACTTGCGCCGAGTACACGCCGTATTCCAATTTCCTTTATCCGTTGCTCCGCTGCATAGGTAGCCAAACCGAATAATCCAAGACAAGCAATCAAAATTGTAAGCCCTGCAACAATCATAAAAACAGTTTCCCTGATACGGTCCTGCTGGTAAAACAAGGCCCATTGTTTGTCCAGGAAATGATACTCAAACAGGTGTTGCTGATCAATTCCCTGAACCACTGCTTCCATTTGCTTTAGGGTTTCCGGAATATTCTGCGCATTCACCTTTGCGGTGAAATAATCTATCATCTGCACAGGATTTTTTTCATAAGCCATTATCAGTGGCGCCACCGGCTGCCTCAGAGATTGATAATTAAAATCGGCAACAATGCCAACAGCCCTTGCCTTGAATGCCTCATCTCCTACCGAAATGGAGATTAACTGATCAGCAGCTTTTGAAATACCAAATTCCTTTGCAGCTACCTGGTTGATAATTATCCCGGCTGAATCAGCATTCGTGTTATAAAAATTTCTTCCTTCCAATAGTTTGATGGAATAAGTTTGCAGGAACTTATCATCTATCCCGAGAAAATACATATCAGCACCTTCGATTGATTTTATTTTTTCACCCAGCGCTTTTATGGTCACAAGATTTTTCCATTCCCCCGGCACTCTTGATGAAACAGAAACATCCTTAACCTGTGGTATTTTACCGAGTTCAGTTTTAATAGTTTCCGCCTGGCGACGGACCTTCCCGCTATTAATATCAATCACAACCAACTGATCTTTGCTGAACCCCATATCTTTTGAGTTTACATATTTCAGCTGGGTATAAACAACAATCGTGGCCACGATCATAACAATCGCAATAGCAAATTGAAAAACCACCAATGCACTTCGCAGTGATATATTGCCACGGCCGATATTAATCTTTCTTTTGAATAATTGAATTGGCTTTAACCTTGATTGAAAAAATGCGGGGTATAGTCCTGAAAATAAACCAACGAACAAAGCGATGATCACAATACCAAACCAGATGCGATAATCAGTCTGGAACCCCAACACAAGTTTTTTACCTGTGAAATCATTGAACTGTGGTAACAACAACTTTACAAGCGCGAGTGCAAGTAATATTGAAATCAAAGTAACAACAAATGCTTCCGATGTAAACTGGGTTATCAGGTTGTTCCTTGATGCACCCGCTACTTTCCTAACAGCAACTTCTTTTGCCCGGTTAACAAAACGGGCAGTTGTAAGATTCATATAATTGATAGAAGCAATTAGCAAAACAAAAAAGCCGAGTACCGCAAATACATAGATATAAGTGATATTGCCATTTTCAGTCATTCCTCCTTCTATATCGCCGGAGTAAAAATGAATATCTTTTAATGGTTGCAACAAAAACCGGCGTTTGTCTTTATTTGCGCTTTTGTTATTTGCCGAAACCAGCTCACCAACCTGCGCTTCAATACGGGTCGGATCAACATCAGCATCAAGAAGTAGATATGATGCGAAAGTGCCCGAACTCCAATCATTGATCAGGTAATTCCGGAATCCTGTAACTCCCATAGCGTCTTCCGAAAAACAGAAATTAAAACTTATATGAGAGTTAACGGGAAAGTCTTTCAGAACAGCCGTGATTTTGCAGGGAACGCTGTCGCGGTCCACATTCAATTGTTTGCCTATTACATCTGTAGTCCCGAACATTTTTTTTGCCGAAGATTCGGTGAGAATTACTGTATGCGGACCATTGAGCGCAGTTTTACGATCACCCTGTAGTAATGGAAAATCAAATGTTGTCAGGAAGCCTGGATTAGCGATGAAGAAATCTTCATAGAAAACATTTGTATTTCCTACAGATGAAATATTAGCTCTCCCCAATGGTGCGATACTGGCAACATCTGCAACACCTGGCAGATCTGTCCTCGCGCGTTGACCAACCTGGTAAGCACTACCGGCTCTTTTTATTTGCTTCCCATCAATAGAAGCCAGCTCTGTAATAACCCTATAGATGCGATCACCATTTTTATGAGAAGCATCATAGGTCAGCTCATCAAAGATGTATAATGCTATCAGGAGAAAAGCGGTTAGACCAACCGTTAGACCGAAAATATTTATGAAAGAAAATGTTTTTCCTTTTATAAGGCTCCGGATCGCTGTTTTGATATAATTCCTGAACATCTGGGGAGTTTTGGCTTTTTTGAAATAGGCTTAACCCAAAATCACCGAAATAACTAAGCCAGATTTTAGTTATTTGATATGTAAGTCATTGCAAATCGGAGCACCAACACAAATGCCCGTTATCGGACATAGGGTGTACGGCGTGATTCAAAACCAAAAGGAGAACCGGGATAACCTGGTTGTAGTTGCCCCCTCAATATGTCGCAATCGCCCATAAGGCGGATCATGTTTTATTGATATTTTTAATTAAACAAATCAGTTCTTTACAAACAAATAAGGTCATTACAAGCAAATCAAATTATTATTATGGCAACAAAAGTAAAGTTCAACACAATTATCTTACAGGAAGGGAATAACACAGGTATCGAAGTTCCCGGGGCAGTAGTGGAAAAACTCGGGGCAGGAAAACGTCCCGCAGTAAACGTTTCATTAAACGGATTTAACTATCGATCTACCATTGCGGTTATGGGCGGTAAATTCCTGATCCCTTTGAGTGCGGAACGCCGTAACCTTGCGAATGTAAAGGGCGGCGATAAAATGGACATAAGCCTGGAACTTGACACCGAGCCAAGAGAAGTAGATCTCCCGGAAGATTTTACAAAAGCGCTCAACAAGGATAAGAAAGCGTTGAAATTTTTTGAAGGATTGTCGTACAGTGCTAAACAACGTTATGTGCTTCCCATAGGGCAAGCCAAAACGGAAGAAACAAGACAGCGCAGAATCGAAAAAGCATTGTCTGATCTGAACGCCGGTAAGAAATAGCAGCAGGGTAAAAATGTTTACATCTAGAAAGCTATAGGTGCTGCAAGGCATGAATCGGGAATATCAAATGCCTGAACCAGCGGCACAGCATCTTTCCTGATATCCCAGCAAAGCTGGTTTACCATCTTGCGGATGGCCTTGGTTTTTACAGCCTCCATATAACCATCTTCCAGGTACCAACCTTTGTTTTGTTCAATGACTGATAGAGCAAATAATTGTTGTAAACGGATGAGTGCGGCCCTTACTTTTTCCTCTTCCACTTTTACCACAGCAAGTTGAAACTGCTCAAAAATAATCCGGTCAAGCCAGGCCCGGGCTAAATCAACCATCTGGTGTTGTGTAACATTAAATGCGTCATATGAATCAAGACCGCTGTCTATCAGTTTTTTTATCCTTCTTGCAGCTGATGCCAGCGTTGTCTTCTCACGATGCTCCAATGCTTGCAGGTGGAACTGATCATCCAGCAAATGCGCCTCATCTGTTTTGCGCGTAACAATTGGATTTTTTTCTGAGAGAGCCGTTTTTGCATTCTCATATACATAGTAGATCATGCCCACCGCGTTCATTTGACCAAATGCTTTCCTGAATTCTGCCAGCCGGTTCTTCGCAACCAGTTGCATCAGCACAGTATTATCACCCTCAAAAGTGGTATAGATCTCTGTGTCATTTTTTAATGCATTAAGACGGTTCTCCGACAGGTATCCTTTGCCACCACAAGCCTCGCGGCATTCCTGTAAAATATCGGTGGTACTCCAGGTTGAATAAGATTTCATCCCCGCAGCCAGTGCTTCTATCTCCTGCATCTCTGATTCGCTTTTACCAAGATAGCGACGGGTGAGATATTGCAGGCCGAAATGAATAGCATAACTCCGCGCCAGTAGCGGCATCAGCCGTCTTTGGTGCATGCGGTAATTAAGAATCGGAACCTCTAAACCTCCTTCCGGGCCAAACTGCCTTCTGCGATCACTGTACCTGATAGCTATAGCAAGTCCTGATTTGGCTGCAGACAACGCTGACCTGGGGATTCCTATCCTTCCACCTACCAGGGTGCCCAACATCGTAAAGAAACGCCTGTTATCGCTTGGGATCGGGCTCTCAAATTCACCTGCTTCATTCACAGAAGCGAACCGATCAAGCATATTCTCTTTTGGAATGATCACCTGGTTAAAAATGATTGTTCCATTATCAACACCATTCAAGCCCATTTTATGACCGCAATCGCCAATCACAATTCCCGGTTGCACCTCCCCGTTAGTATCACGAAGGGATACTATAAAGGCATTTACGCCATAGTCTTTTCCCTTGATAATAAGTTTGGCAAATACAGTCGCCATTTGTCCGTGTACCGCAGCATTGCCAATATATTCCTTCCTGGCTTCGGGATGGGGAGTATGGATCACAAATGTTTTATTATTTTGATCATAGGTTGCCGTGGTTTCAATACCTTTTACGTTTGAACCATGGTTTGTTTCTGTCATTGCAAAACAACCGGGTATTTTGAGCGAGCCGATATCAGCAAGATATTTCCGATGATGTTTTTCAGTACCCAGCGACTGAACACTCATTCCCCATAATCCGAACTGTACACCAAATTTTATTACAAGACTGAGATCATGATAGCTGAGCGTTTCCATGATAGCAAAATATTCCGCCATGTTTTCCCCACCACCATACTGATGTGGATATCCCATATTGCCAAGATTTTCCCTTGCCAGGGTCTTGCACCATTCATAAACTTTTTCCCGGTATACGTTAATATCCGTGGATGTTTCATATGCAAACTCAGGCCGGCTCAGCAACAGTTTCACTTTGCGGATGATGAGTGCCTGGGGACCATCAAGTATAGCCGTCAGTTTTTGTATGTCGAAACTACTTATGGTTTGATAACCCGAGGTGAGCGTTTTTGTATGGCTGCTGAAATTTGTAACGATCTCATCCCCCAAAATTCCAAGATCATTTTCAAGTTTCGAGAATTTCGGTTTTAACCGGATAATCGACTCATCATCATTAGAAAGCCACACAGAAAGATCAAAAATTCCGGTTGCTTCGGGATTTGCCTGCAAACTTTTTTGTATCTCCTGTTTCCATTTTGCAAGTTGCTGACGTGAAGGCGGCGATGATATATCAACGTTAGAAAGCAGTATCTCCTGTTCATGGTCACTGAGCCAGTCCTGCGATCTGATAAATTCGCTTAAGGTGCCCAGTTCTTTCTGAGTTAAAAGATCGTCTGACCATACTAGGTAAAAAACGGGTAGAAATGCTTTTAATTTTGGACTTTCCATATTGTTCCTGCTATAGGGCAAAGTGAAATTAATTGAAATTTGACTAACCTGTACTGTTCTATCCAGGAAGCCTATTTTTGCAATCTGCCTGTATCACAAAAATTGCTCAAAATGCCGAAACTTTTTATGTTACTGATTGGTTGTATGCCACCGGGAAGGCATGTTGAACAACATGATGTGTTTTTTGCCATTGGCGATTCCCTTCGGGAGTTGATTCCCCAGGTGCAGGCTTTCTGGCCGGAAGCAAAAAACAGTTTGCATTTTGATGCATGGCGTGAAGTAAAAAAGGTGGAAGGCTTTTCAATAAAGGTGATTGAATCAGCCGGCATTTCCAGTGACACACAATTGTTTTTCATAAACCTCGGCGGTTATAAGCCAGGTGAATTTGAAGAGTTCCACTACAAGATGATTATCGTAGCTGCCGACAAAGGTGAGGCTGTGGCTAAAGCCAAACAGGTTGCTTTTTTCCGTCATACGGGTTTCAAAGGCGCAAGAGCGCATATTGATGACCGCTATGGCGTAGATGTTGATGATTTTTTTGCAATTCCGGACATCCTTCCTGCTGTCACCAAAAAACAATATAGCCTCGAAATAGTTCCGGCCAGTGAAGACCAGCCGGAAGATGAAATTCATCTTGGTTATTTCAAACTTGACAGCGTCGATAAATGGGATACAACTTTTTCTGATGCCGCTTCGCAAAAATCCAGTCCGGAATAATCAGGATTAAAACCGCCGATATGCGGGACGGCCATTACGTAGATTCTTTCGCTATAAACACCGTTTTTGTCTAATACCTGGAAATGATCGTTAATTTTGATACCGGGTACGCGCAAAAAATAATCCCCGTTAGTATCTTTTTCCACCTGGTCGTTTTCGGCCATTGTTTTCGCACCAACTTCGTTTGACCTGAATTTTATCGAAGCAGGACTTAACGAACCTGATTGAAGAAGGGATTTAAAAGGAAATTCTTCATACATAAAATGTGGCTGACCGGTGCAATCTACAAACATGTTATAACTGGTTGCCTGCTGCCCGCCATCTGGTTGAGTATATTTATATAAAACTCCTCCCTCCTCCCGGGGAATAACCTTGCTGTCTTTATCAACAGATACAAGACTGAGCACACCTGCTTCATATAAAGCCAGTAGTTCAAGGCAGGAACTCTGGGGCACAAAAGCAATGACGATCGAAATCAAGGGCATCAAAGTTTTTTTGAGCCGCATCATATCTTCAGCAGATAAATATTTTGCAGGATAGTTCAATGTAAAACTTAATTCTGCCAGTGCTTCTTTCCAATAAATCGATTCTCTTTTCCTGATTGATTTTTCCGCTTCCACAAATTCTGCCCTGAACAATAGGAATGGGTCCACACGTTCCCTGAGACTCATCATCTTTTCAACGAAATCTTCGATTGCCAGGTCTTTAATCATTTCATAAAATTCCGGGTCCTGTTCCCGAATCGCATCTTTGAAATTTCGTTCAAACAAAAAATCAAGTGGCACGAATCCATCATTTGCCTCCATGCTGGCTTTAATTTCCTCTTCGTCCAGCACTGATTTTGATATCAGATGTGTGTCTTCCAGGTGAAAACGAATGGCAGGAAGCATTCCATCAATTGAATGCATCACAAGCCTGAATTCAGAACTGTCTTCATTGAGCCGGTAACTAACCTGGCCGCCGTCCTCTTTTGTAAAAGTACCATTCTGTCTTGCCAGCGTACGAATCGCATCTATGGCTGTCAGCGAAGCGCCCTTGATGGCAACCGGAAAGTTAACATCCAGTTTTAACTTGGCAGGGGGATATGGCGAATCAAAGTAGTTTGGAACCAGGCCCTCGTCGTTTGTCGGCCAGTAGTGCCCTGTTGTCATCACAACATGGTCAAAACTGTAATCGTCCTGTTCGGTAATAACCCTGACTTCATTAAGCCCGCGTTCGTCTGCAAGGTCTGTAACGACTGAATTAAGATACAAATGGGTTACAATCCCCTGCTCTTTTGCCTGTTTTAATAAGAGCTTAAACTGGTCCTCGAGGTATTCACCGAATAACAGCCTGGGAACCACCTTGTAGTCGTTGAATTTCTCCGCCGCCATATCAAATGGTTTTAGAACCTCAGCCGGCGCAGTCCGGATCCATTCCTTCATTGAACTGACAATTTCCGGAATTTCATGCCCCGAAACATTGGTTATATGTTCCTGATTCGCACCTTCATAACTATAGGGCATACCCGAACCGAGTTGATCCTTCTTTTCAAACAGGCTAATCTCAAGATTCTGGTGTCCACTTTCCACAAGGCGTTTAAATACAAACAGACCTGAAGGGCCGCCGCCAAGGATACCAATCCTGATCCGTCTTTTAGCTGATTCCATTTCTATATTTGATTTCCCGGGGGTTATCCGATATTTTCGAAATAACAGTGAAATTTAAAAAGAGTTAAGCCTACCCGAAGATTTATTTTGGAAGAAAATAAATTTGAGGACATGCAATTGTAAAAAAAGCTCCTTTGTGAAAGAGCCTTTTTCCTGATATTTTGACCAATCATGATACTATTATTGCATAAAAGTTTGCAGAAGCGTGTCAACTCTGATTATTATTCATTAATCAACGATAGATGCCCTTCAGATCTTTTTCGAAAAGGGTAAAATTGTCATTGTAGAACTTCATAAAATCCGGGACACTTGAATGGCCGGGAAATGGCGCATAAAAATGCGTCTGGCTCCTGGTATCGTTCCGCCACACAAGTACATAGCTCAAACGTAGCTTTGAATTTTTTAGAGATTTTAATAAAGTTTCGGTCCACCAGGAATTGTTAGGTATCGATTCAAGGCCAGTCTCCGTAAAGGCCGCAAGTTTGCCTGCTTTTTCGGCATAGGCAGAAACGATCTGCAGTTTTTTTATCCCGTTCACTACATCATATTTCCCATCCCTCCCCCAGTCACCATAGTTATCCATACCGACCATATCAACATAAGCATCGCCGGGATAACGTTCGAGAAATTCCTGTTCGCTGTTGAATTTATTATCTGGTGAAAATGCATAAATAAAATTGTGTACACCTAAACTGTCTCTTAAATAATTCACAGTAAACTTCCACAATGTTTTGAATTCATCAGGAGTGCAATGCGCCTTGCCCCACCAGAACCAATCACCATCAAATTCATGATAAGGTCTGAAGATCATTGGAACAAGATTTCCGTCTTTGCCTTTTACTGAGTTCGCAAGCTCTCCAATCGTACCAAGTATTTTTTTGTATTGATCATGATGAGATCCACCAGGAATGATAAGCTTTACTGCCGGAACGGAAACACTGTCGCGCCAGTAAAATCCACCACCCGAAGCGGGGTTTGAGAAATGCCAGGCTACAGTCGTAATTCCACCGCGGTTATAGGTATCCGTTATATTTTTTTTAAGTGCTGTTAAGGTTTTGCGGATATCAGAATCTGGTCGGCCAGACAAGCCACTAAAATCAACTCCAATAACTGCCGGATGCGACCCGGTCACCGATTTCACATCAGAACGATCCGCATCACCACTCCAGCCGTGTCCATATTCAGTCGCATGCTGGTGGCCGAATAAAATATGACTGGCTGATAACCGTTGAAGATTAACGGCCAAAGCTTTTGTTTCTTTACTGGCTTTCTCATCTATCAGCCGGATGAGCTTTGTTTGGGCATTCGAGGTCAGCAACAAAATCAATATTAACGGACCTAAAAAAATCACCTTTTTCATATTCCAGATTTATTTATAATCGAAACTAATCTGTTGATAATCCCATTGTCGTGATCCTGTTCAAAATTTCCATACATGCCCTGCCATTGCGATAAGGGCATTTCCAAATTCCGGCTTTATCCTGGCCAATCATCGGTTGATTTTGTTCATCTACTCCCCAATGCCATTCGCCTGCGTGGGAATCGAGTAAATTGGTTTTGACAAAACGCCAGCTGCCGAGACTTCTTTCAAAAAATGAATCATCATTTGTTATTTGCCAGGTGTTGAAAAACCCGACCATAGCCTCCGCCTGCGGCCACCAGTGTTTTTCGCGAACCAGGTGGTCCCCGTCTTTTTCATACCAGAGTCCTCCATCGTCATCAAGGCCCCTCGCAGCGGCAGTTGCCAGGCTAATTGAAACCTGTTGAAACTTTTCTACCAGATCTTCTTCACCAGTAAAATGCGCCGCTTCCTGTAATAACCAGGCAGCTTCAACATCATGGCCAAAAGACACGACAGAAGACTTCAGGTTCCATTCCTCATCAAAGAACAAATTCAAATGACCGGTTTCCTTATTGATAATATGATCAGCAAAATTATTCATCAATTGAACAAGACAAATCCTCAACTTTTCATCCGGCCATACCATCAATAGATTGGCATATGCTTCCACCAGGTGAAGATGCGTATTCATCGACTTTTTTTTATTCGGATCTTTATCACCCAGGCTTAGTTCGTTAACCTGGTTCCAGTCCCGCCCAAAGTCTTCGATATAGCCGCCATGCTCTTTGTCGAAACTATGGTTTTCTATAAGTTGAAATATATTGATAGCAGCCGAAAGTATCTCTGGTAAAGGGTCGCACTTGTAGTATTCAGACAGGCCATAGATGGCAAAAGCCTGTGCATAAATTTGCTTTTTTGAATCGGCAGGAGAACCGTTTTGGTCCAAAGTCCAATACACTCCGCCATAAACCTGGTCAATAAAATGTTCAACAAAATACCGGTAGGCACGATCGGCATATTCGAGATATTGGCCCTCACCCGTATGATTATACGCGGCTGAGAAAGTCCATAGGATCCGGCTGTTTAGCACTGAGCCTTTTTCTGATTTGATATCACGGCTATTATCGTCTTTGATACGTCCTATATACCCACCGTATTGTTCATCTGGCATATTTTTCATCCAGTATCCGAGTATGGAGTCAAGTTCTGTTTTTACTTCAAGAGCATAAGTATCTAAAATTGCTGAGTCCGGCATCTTATTATGGATATTAATTCAGACTGCATTATCACCATTTTTCGACAAATTTCGATACTGAACTTTCATGATAATTGTTTAAGCGGAATCAAATGAGATTTCTATCACCCTGATATTGCGTCCAAAAACGAATTTATCTACCTGCCTGTTAGCTGGTATTAATTTACATGTTCTTATATTATTTTGGCTATAAAGCTGAAGGATGATCTCTAATTGTTTGATAAGAAGGAAATTATATCCGCAATGCCAAAGGCGCCAAAAGAATAATTGGCGATCATATTGAGGAGATTAACAACCTTGAGTTGGTACTGGTTGGGCCAAATCTGCAGCATGCCTGGTTAACGCATAAATGCCAGTGCAAAGAAATTTTTGAAGTTACTATTCAGTTTCATCGTGATCTTTTTGATGAAAAGTTGTTAAAGCGGAACCAGCTCTGTTATATCCGGACCATGTTTGAAAAATCAAACCGCGGCATTTCATTTTCGAGAGATACTATTGAAAAGTAGCTCCGAGACTGATCGCTTTGAGTCATAACCATGGATTTGATTCCGTGCTGGAACTGTTGTCTATCCTGCATGATCTTTCTGCTACGCGGGATATCAAGATTCTGTCTGATGCTTCTTTTAATAATATTGATAACCCGACTTATAATAGCCGTCGCATTGAAAAAACGATGGAACATATGAAGCTGAATTTTGACAAGCAGATCACGTTGACAGAAGTTGCAAAACTGGCCAACATGACTGAAGCTGCTTTCAGCCGGTTTTTCAAGAGCCGGACGGGCATGACTTTTATCGATAGCCTTAATGAGATCAGGCTCGGACATGCTTCACGCCTGCTGATTGATACCACCCGGTCAATTGCGGAGATTGCTTATCATTCCGGGTTCAACAACATTTCAAACTTTAACCGCATCTTTAAAAAGAAAAAGAGTAGCACGCCCAAAGAGTTCCGTGATAGTTATCAGAACTTTGGAACGAGGATATTTGTTTAAGATGATTTATTGAAACTGCTGGCTGGCCAACCTACCCAAATCGGCCTACAACCTCAGGCGAACACCGGCATTAATAAAAAGAGTGCGGGATTTTCCAACATCAATCATATTAATATCCTCATCCTGCACGTTTGTCAATGACCACTGATACTGCAGTTCCACAAACACAAAAGAGATATCAAGTCCGGCGCCGAGAAATGCGCCGAAACAGGCACTCTTGAAATCATCTTTATCCAGATCTTTCACATGTGTGAGAATAAAGGCAGAAGCACCTCCAAACGCGCGTAGTCCAAACTCAGAATTTTCATCGCCCAATAGCTTATATCCAACGGCTATGGGAATGCGGAGACCACTGATATCATAATCGACGTCTGCCTGGTTCGAATTTGCAGATGTATATTCTGTACTTTGTTTGAGGTAGAATATACCAGGTTCAAAATATAATTTTTTACCAAATGCAAAGCTGCCACCAATCTGGTAACCAAGTTTGGCTTTACTATCTCCGCCCTGGGGATCTTTTGAAAAATCTGTAAAATTGATTCCTATCGCAGGTTTAATTTCCACTTGTGCATTTAAGATCGTAGAGCTGATAATGCAAAGGCAAAGGACAATCAAGGCTTGTTTCATAAAACGAGGTTTTAGTACATGATAAAAAAAGTATTTAAATGAAAATATGCTGCTAATCTCATGCCGCGGGCAACAGGAATATAATGCCCCCAGAATTTAGACATATCCAACTAAACCAGGTCGGATTATAGGCATTATCACTGGAGATACGCTCACGATATTGGGCCGGGATTAAATACAAAGGATGTACAGTTTGCAACAGCCAAACTTGTGTACCAATTGGCCAAATAGGTAAAATATGCCGACTAAGATTTTCAGCCAAAAGACATTTGTAAGGTCTTGCTTTGTTGGATTCCTTCAAAATGCGGGTTATAGACCAGCTCCGCGCGCAGCGCTTTCAGGCCTGTGATGCCTTGCAAATCTTTTAGTTCAAGACGCTCTATATCGGAACTGATATATTCAATTGACTGCAGGTATTTTAGATAGTTAAAATACTCCTGCGCTTCCTTATCCTGCGAATAAACAATTGCCAGCTTACCGGGTTGAGTAAGCCTTTCATTGCTGCCTTTCACATAAGCCTTATCTATCCGCTTCTTCAATATCTCATACCTGATATTATAAGCTCCGTCCACGTCGAACTTTTTCTCATCCATCCTGAAACGAATATTAACAGGATTAGCATGCACAAGTATGAGTGAACATATGCGCAGTCCGTTTCTTTCTTCGCCAGGGATATTGTTTACTTCATTTTCAATCTCGCAACAAACCAACAGTTGCCAGAGGCGAAGGTTCTGAAGATATAGCGGATGAAAATCGCGGGTTTCAACCATCGATTGTCCTATATATAAATTATGCTCAACACCATCTGTTTTATATTTCTCCAGGTAATGGGGAAACATTTCCTGGGCAGCAAGCTGCGCCTTGTCGAGATAATTGCCAATAGTATCATTAACGCGCTTTACGCAGTGTTCATATTCTTTTCGTTTGTCATAAACCACACCCATGTCCGGGTCAAGCCTGTTTTCGTAAGCAACGAGTGCATTGTGCATTACACCACCCATCGTATGAAAATAACTGAAAACAGGTCCAAGTTGTTCACGGAAAAACTCCTGTATTTTATTTTCATCACCGGCCGACAGCTGCTGCTGCAATTGGTGCATATAGGTTTCTGTTCTGAACTGCAGATCTTTATAGACAGGCAATGAAAACTTTGATGCTGCGAGGTCGAGAATATCTTTTGCAAGAGATAGTTGTTCAATCATATCTGCCTGGATAGCGCCATTTCGGGCTAAAGATGAATCCTGAATATCGGCCTGGCCATACAATGGATAGACCTCGTCGAATACAATATCTTCCATGGAGGCAGCAGAACTATTTATCCCGGCCTTGGCTGATTCCAGTATTTTTTCTGCAGCTTCAGTAAATCGCCAGGCTACCGTGGGATGAATCGCGGTACATTTCTGTCGGATAATGGCTTCAACCTCATTTTGTTGTTCGTTCTGAAGCCTGTTCATTGCCGTGGACAGAAGCAAAATTATCTCCTCCATAGTGAACACTGTCATTGCATTCAACATATTCGGCTGATCAGCCCCAAGCTCTAGTATTCCAATAAGCTCTTCGTTATAAAACAAAGGCAACGCGACATAACTCCGGATATCCTTTTCAAGCAGCAGATCAATAAAAAAATCCTTACCCTTGCCATCAATGGCAACAACTGATTTTATATACGGCTTCCTGTTTTCGAAAATGGATTGAATTGCCGGCTTATTAAATACGGCTGCAGGTTTTTGTTTTGCCTTTCCGGTCATAGCGATATTACCTGAAACCTTTGACCCTATTGGCCTCAACAAATTCCGGCTTTTATTATACAACATAAAGCCTGCATAGAGTTTCGGAATATTCAGCAGTGCGGAAAGATTGTATTCAATGCGGCTTACAATTACCGGATCAACAAAAGCATCTTTATTAAGAAGGTCGTATTTAAATGCTGACTTGGACTCGGCGTGAGTAACGTCAAAAAGAGAAACGATTGTAAAACCTTCAAACCTGAAACTTCCCGGCGGGATCTTTTTTTTCCAGTACTCAACATCTTCAAAATGATCAAGCAGGTCATTAATATCTTCTTTCGTAAGATGCTTTGTATTTTCATTCGGTAAGATCTCAACAAATTCGGCATTAATCTTTGAAAGGAACCTACGGGGAACGCCGGTCTTTTTATCATGAAAGTCAAAATGGAGATCATGCAAAAAACTAATACCTGCGCGATAATATCCATTAAGCACCACCATGCAGGCGAATACATACATCATGTTCTTATCTTTCATGGGTATGCTTACATCGCCCTCTGCCGCGTCTATTAGATTTGCAAATCTTTTAGTCGGATTAAAAAACATTGTTTTGAAGGGAATGCCGGCGGCCTTAAAATCAAAATTGGTAGAAATAGGAGGAAA
>NZ_DATHKG010000014.1:0-35329 GCF_035489435.1 Flavitalea sp. | reverse complement strand
TAACGTTGCAATCAGATGATCAGCCATTCTTTATTATCTGCTCGTATCAATGGTAAGCTCCAGTTATCAGGTTGCCGGGGAATTGAAGGCGGTGTGGTTCATTACAGATAAAGAAAAGAGAAAACAGAAATGTCGACAGCTAAAGGTCTACATCAGAATTGTTGAAGTATAATTCAACAAACGTAATTCGATAGACGTAAATAAGAGAAGCGCAATTCAGAGAAGCCTATTCGGATAATTGCAGTTGCGACCATTGCCATTGCGATAACTCCAATACTGATAATTGTAGTGCTGATAATGGAATGCGGAAACTTCAATGCTGATAATTGCAATAAATGAATGTTGAATTTTGACATGCTGGTCGCATATCCCCTAAGTGAACGAGATTAGAACGTGCAGGATGGGCCTGAGGTTGGTTTGATTGCCACCTTCGATTCCTGCCCGGAGTTACCCAAGCCGATCAGGGCCCAACAGAACCTGGCGCTGGAAGCATACCTAAAAAAGCCGATCAGGGAACAAAAAGCCGATCGGAGACAACAGCAGAGAGCGGCATGAACAAACGTATTAACCAGGAATCACAGTGGCAAATCAAACCAACCGAAAGGCCCATCCGGCGAAGTGAGGAACCGAGTGAACGTCATGAACGCGCAAAATCAAAGATTTAACAATAGAAAAGAAAACATTGAGCAGGAAAGAAAAATGAAATTAATTCATCTTGAAAGGAACGATCATTTCGAACACAGGAATGTTCACATCAAACGTCGTCTTGCTATTCAGATTTTCCATAAGATAAGTACCATACATCTTCCCCATCTCCGTGCGTAAATTACATCCGCTCACATACTGATAACGTTCTCCAGGCTGCATGGATGGTTGCACACCTACAACTCCTTCACCTTCAACCTCACGATGAGTACCATTACTATCGAAGATATTCCAATGACGACGATGAAGTTTTACAGGAAAGTTATTATGATTATCAATGGTGATTCTGTATGCAAACATATATTCACCCGAAACCGGGTTTGAGTAATCCGGTTGGTAAAAAGTTTCGACACTGATTTCTATCCCTTCTGATATTTTTGATATCATCAATAGCTATTTGCGATTAAAGTTAATTAAAAATCCAGCGAGGTGGTAGTAATTCCCAATATTTTAGTGGTTTTATGAGCAATGCGGTTAATTTTGCACTTCTTATAACTATTCTACACACAAAAACAAAATTCTGATAATATGAAAATTGCTGTTGCAAAAGGCGATGGAATTGGCCCGGAGATCATGGATGCAGTCCTTACCGTCTTCAAATCAGCCAAAGTACCTCTTGAATATGAGTTTGTGGACATGGGAAAATGGGTTTTCGACAAGGGATTTTCAAATGGTATGACTCCTGAAGCACAGCAAACCATCGAAGAATTAGGCATCCTGTTTAAAGGGCCAATGGAAACACCGAAAGGAAAAGGTGTTAAGAGTGTGAACGTCACTGCCCGTAAAACATGGAACACTTATGCCAATAAACGCGTTTTCCAGACGCTGCACGGGGTAGATACAGTCTTTTCCAAGGCCGGTATACCAATTGACGTAACAATTGTACGTGAAAATATAGAAGACACTTATGGAGGGATCGAACACATGCTTACCCATGATGTTTCTTTAAGCCGCCGTTTTATAACCCGTCCGGGTAGCCTCCAGGTGATCAGGTACGCTTTTGAAATGGCCAGGAAAAAGGATGCAAAACGCATTACCTGTGGTCACAAGGCAAATATCATGAAGATCACCGACGGTTTGTTTCTTGAATGCTTTTATGAAGTGGCAAAAGACTTCCCTGAGCTGAAAGCTGATGATGTGATCGTTGATGATCTTTGTATGAAGCTTGTGACCCGACCGGATTTGTTTGATGTAGTAGTAATGACAAACCTGCAGGGAGATATTGTATCTGATCTTTGCGCCGGCCTTGTTGGGGGACTTGGATTTGCACCATCTGCAAACATTGGCGATCATATTTGTATTTTTGAAGCAGTACACGGAACCGCTCCAGACATCGCGGGAAAAAATATTGCAAACCCTACTGCCTTGTTGTTAAGCGGACTTGCTATGTTGCAGCACTTAGGGTTTATGGAAAGTGCAGCAACCATTGAAAACTCGTTGCTATACACACTTGAATCAGGCGTTCATACGGGCGACTTTGGTGACAAGACTATCCCCTCTGTTAATACCACTGGTTTTGCAGAAGCAGTCATTAATAATTTTGGTAAGAAGCCAAAGCAGGGCGAAAAACCATCATGGCCCAACAAAGAAATTACTCCTACAAATTTTAAGCTGGAAAAAAATCCGATGCTTGTTTCCAAAGAAATGGAGACCGAAGAGATTATTGGGGTTGACCTGTTTATTGAAAGCATTGAACAACCCGAGATCATTGCCAAAAAATGTCAGCGTCATGCAGGCGTTAAATTTAAACTCGTAAGTATCAGTAACCGTGGTACCCAGGTGTGGCCAACGGGATCTATTTATACAAACCTGGTTAATCAATACAATGTCCGGTTTGAAAGCATCGATGATGAAAAATTAAATCAGCAGGATGTATTAGGTTTATATGTCAGCCTGAGTGGAGATTTTAAAATCTGTTCTTCAGAATTATTAAACAGATTTGGAAATAAAAAAGCCTATAGTCTCGCACAAGGACAGTGATCAAGAGAGATATGAATTATGAGTTATGAATTATGAAAGTTTGGCAACCTGTTCATAATTCATAACTTAACAACTCCTTTCATAACTCATAATTCATAATTCATAATTCTCTTGAGGCCACTCACAACTCACCACTATATTTTACGTGATTTGGTATACCCGTTTTTACTTAGCCAGCCGAGGACTTTATCGCGGTTATCGCCCTGGACGATGATTTCGCCGTCTTTCACTGAACCACCGGTTCCGCAAAAAGCTTTTAGTTTTTTGCCAAGATCTTCGAGGTCATTTTCAGAGCCTATGAAATCCTGTACTAATGTAACGGCCTTGCCTGCACGCTGTTTTGTGTCAAGCCTTATGCGCAGTTTTTGTTGAGCCGGTGGAATTGTCTCAATATTCTCCGGTGTATCTTCTTCCTTTTTAAAATCAGGATCAGTTGAAAATACGATTCCCCCCGTTGATTTTTTCTTACTCATAACATCAAAATAAAATCAATAATTTGTTTAGACTACAGGATTTTTGCCTTCAGGCTCAGGTCAACACTTCTTGCCTGGTGTATTAATGCCCCGACGCTTATAAAGTCTACCCCTGTTTCAGCATATTCAATAATGTTTTCGAGATTTATACCACCACTTGCTTCTGTTTCATATTTACCTTCTATCAGATTTACCGCTTCAGTGATGTCTGCAGGCCTGAAATTATCAAGCATGATACGATCCACCTTCCCAATCTTCAGCACACGTTTTACATCGTCCAGGCTCCTGGTTTCCACTTCGATCTTTAAACCCGGCCGTTTCGTTTGTACATAACCGTAAGCAAGTTCAATTGCTTTTTCTATCCCACCACTATAGTCAATATGATTATCCTTTAACATGATCATATCATAAAGCCCCATCCTGTGATTGTGACCACCTCCTATGAGAACTGCTTCTTTTTCAAGAATACGGAAATTCGGTGTTGTTTTACGGGTGTCGAGTATTTTGGTCTTATAACCATTGATTTTTTTAACGTAGGATGCCGTAAGTGTTGCAATTCCACTCATTCGTTGCATACAGTTCAGCACAAGCCTTTCACACTGGAGAATCACCTGTACGGGTGCTGTTACTTCAAAAGCTTTATCACCAAACTTCATGGTTTCACCATCTGATTTTAGCCTGGTGAATGCTGCCTGGGGATATTTCATCCTGAATATTCTTTCAGCAACTGAAACACCTGCCAGGATCCCATCTTCTTTTATCTTCAGTTCGGCTACACCCATAGTACCTTCCGGTATACATGCAAGCGTTGAATGATCACCGTCACCAATATCTTCCTGCAATGCGGACTGTACCAAAACAAACAGGTGCTCATCAAAAGCGTTCATATAATGTTGTTTGACATCGTGATAATAAAAACTTCCCGATAAAAAATATTCTGATAGTAACTTCCAAATCAAAAATACATTGATAGTAAATTTCCTGAAAAAAAATACCACCTGGCAGCAAATACAACCTAATAGTAAAATAGCAAATTTCAAAGCAGGACTATACGCTGTATATTAGAGCAAGGACAACCCATATTTGAACAAGAAAAACTCATATTAGTGCAAGGATAACCCATATCTGGATTTAGGCAGTCGATATCAGAGAGCAAGCAATTCTTCCTGGAAGAAGCATAAAGGACGCCCGTACAGCATTAATTAACTAGCTCATTCATCAACTCTTTCATAACTCATAACTCATAACTCATAACTCTCTTCAAGTGATTCTCTTTACTCCGCTAGCTGGAAAACAATCTCTTGCAGAAACTGCTGTTCACCTTTCTTCTTCAGGTAAAACCTTATCCGGTAATCGCGTGATTTTGTTTGAAGTAAACCAATACAAAACTGGGATCCATCTTTATTCTCCCCCTTGTGTTTGATCTGGAAACCTTTCACCTCGTTGCTGGAGAAAAAATCTTTCAGAATCATTTCAGCCTGGGATTTGCTGTAATTGTCGCTTTTATCCGGAAACGAAAGATCAACTCGTGTATCAAAAAATTTGGAGATCTGCCCGGCATTACCCGCGCGGATGGCTGAAGCTACATCTTCAATGGAGTAGATCAGCCTAAATGATGTCAGGAATAGCGAGAAAGCTAATACAGCAATTCCCGAGCTTGTTTTCATAATAAAAATTTTTCAATACCAAAATTGCTAAAAACATGCCAAACTAAGATATTTAATATTGAATAGAAAATATTGGATATTTTGCAGTATTCATTTAGTAATCAACTTAGTAATCAACTCCTGGCGATCCAATTTCTGATGGTTTGCACTTAATTCCGACAGCTGTTGGAATGCAAACCGGACCGCCCGGAATACATTCACCACAAAATCTGTATTAATTCTAACTGGATTAATTCTAAAGTTTAAATCATGGCTGCAAAGAAAGTTATACTCGTTATCATGGATGGCTGGGGTCTTGGACAGGTATTCGAATCAGATGCAATCCGGCATGCACAAACACCTTTTGTCAATTCCCTATACGAAAATTATCCAAATACAACCCTTACCACCTGCGGCGAATTGGTTGGACTTCCCGATGGTCAGATGGGTAATTCAGAAGTTGGTCATCTGAACCTTGGAGCGGGGCGAATCGTTTACCAGGAACTACAACGTATAAACGTTGCCATCCGCGAGGGCGAGTTTCAGAAAAACCAGGTGATCCTGGAATCTATCCGTTACTCCAGGGATAACAGGAAACCACTACACCTTCTTGGACTTGTAAGTGATGGCGGTGTCCATTCACATATCAGCCACCTGAAAGCTTTATTAAGTTTGTGTGCGGCAGAAGGACTCAAAGATGTTTTCATACATGCGTTTACTGATGGCCGTGATACCGATCCAAAAAGCGGATTATCATTTATTACAGATCTGCAGGAGCACATCAACCTTTCCACAGGTAAAATTGCAACCATTACCGGTCGCTATTATGCAATGGATCGCGACAAACGATGGGAACGGGTAAAACTTGCCTATGAGGGTATGGTTGATGGTATAGGACAAAAAGCAGTTAACCCGGTTACAGCAATCACTGATTGTTATCTCAATAACATTACAGATGAATTCATAAAGCCGATCATCATCACCGACGAGGCGCAAAATCCTATAGCCACGATTAAAGATGAAGATGTCGCTATCTGTTTTAACTTTCGCACCGATCGATGCCGTGAGATTACTGAAGTACTGACCCAGAAAGATTTTCCAGAGTATGGAATGAAGAAATTAAATCTCCACTATACTACCATGACAGAATATGATAAGACTTTCAAAAACGTGAAGGTTGTATTCGAAAATGATAATCTGAATAATACTCTTGGAGAAGTTTTGCAAGCCAACGGGAAAAAACAGATCCGCATTGCGGAGACCGAGAAATATCCGCATGTAACTTTCTTTTTCAGCGGTGGCCGGGAAGTACCTTTTGAAGGTGAAACAAGGTTGATGGCACAATCACCGAAAGTGGCCACCTATGATCTTCAACCCGAGATGAGTGCCTATGAACTTACAGATCTGGTTATCCCGGAAATAGAAAATGAAGCAGCTGATTTCATTTGTCTTAACTATGCCAATGCAGATATGGTGGGACACACAGGCGTTTGGTCAGCAGTGATCAAGGCAGTGGAGACCGTTGATATTTGTGTGAGCAGGCTGGTTACTACGGCACTTTCTCATGACTATACGATCTTTCTTACGGCGGATCATGGTAATGCGGATTATGAAATAAATGCAGATGGCTCACCAAACACGGCGCATACACTGAACCCGGTGCCTTTCTGGATTATTGATAATAACTGGAAGGGAACCCTCAGACCAGGTAAGCTTGGCGACCTGGCGCCCACGATCCTGAAATTGATGGGACTGAAAATTCCGCCTGAAATGACGGGCAATATTCTCACAGATTAGCCCGATCTATTTTTTTTCCCAAGCAGCTTTTGCTTCTCAAAATTGTCTAAATTACAGGGCAACCAAAGAGAGTGTATGACGGAAGAAGCCATTTTATACGGCTGTTTACATAATGACTCCACTGCCCAGCGGGAACTGTATAGTAAATACAGTCCCAAAATGCTGTCGGTATGCTATAGGTTCGCACATAACCGCGAAGACGCTGAAGACATGCTTCAGGAAGGTTTTATCAAAGTCTTTGGACAGATACACACTTTCCAGAACAAAGGCGCTTTCGAAGGTTGGATACGCAGAATTATTGTTCATACCTGCATCAATAACCTGAAGAAAAATAAAAAGTTCAATGAAAGTGTAGACATTATTCATGCTACTACTATCCAGGTGAGGGAAGAATCAGTGCCGTCGATTGTGCAGGCTAAACAAGTGGTTGAATGTATCCGGCTATTGCCGATCGGGTACAGAACAGTTTTAAACCTTTATGCGATTGAAGGTTATTCGCACAAAGAAATCGCAGAGGTCCTGGATATTGAAGAAAGCACGAGCCGATCGCAATACACCAGGGCAAAGCAAATGCTGGAAGATATACTGGTTAGAAAAAATATCATCCAGAAGCCAAGGCAAAAGGCGGATTGGTTGCGTGTTGCAGGAGGAAAATAAACCAAAACCTAAATCATACCATCCATTGAAGATCCTGCCGTACAAACACGAAGATTATGGAGCGCAATTTTTACACTGATGATTTTGAGGAACTGCTGAAAGAAAAGGCTGATCAATACAAAATGTATCCTTCCGATAAGGTATGGAACGGAATTCAAAGTTCTCTTCATTCACGGAGGAAATGGTATTGGATCGGATTTGCCCTACTTCTTTCCGGTGTAAGTTACTATGCCATTGAAGCCCTTATCGCTCCACCCGGACCTGTCCGGAAATCCGAAGCCAAAATCGCTGCTTCAAAAATTCCGACTGAAAATGTATTATTAGGCGCAGGTGATGGTAAACGCCGTTCTGCCCTTGTTATACCTCTTACCCAACATAAAATTTCCCAGTATAATCCCGTTTCAAACAGCATTGACCAGCCTTTTAAAGGCGAATTTGATATCGACAGGTCATACTCCGAGATAGAACCTGGCGCCACCGCCAAAGTAGTGGAAATGCTGCAGATTGCTAAAATTCCGGTCATTTCGGATCCTGGCGAAAAGACTGATAATAGTGCCATGGCAAAATGGTTACCGGTAAACCGCATTAATCTGCTGAGTGGATATCAACCTATAACTATTATTGACAATACCCACTCTATTATTGACAATACTCCCTCTAAGACCCGGTCAATGGGTGAAGTGACTGACAGAAAACCCCTTGATGCAACAGCTGGAATTAATTTGGTGAGCGGCATCTGGAACCTGGATGAATCAAGAGGCGTTGCACGATTCCCCATGGAACAGGAACAAGCCTCGGAAGACGTGAAAAAAATCAACTGGCTGCAGGAATTTGCATTTAATGAATTTACAGTTCCCCCGTTGAAAAGACTCAGCTGGCAGTTATCCTTCGCGCCAACAATGAATTACAGGAGATTATCAACCAGCAAAAAACCGGGCAGGGAATATATGGTGAAGAACATCCCTATTGCGATGAATATCACAGGTGATCTTGATAATCTTGTAAATCATACCCCGGCCCTGGGATTTGAACTCGGCTCCCATCTGCGTTATGCTGCAAACAGGACCGTGACCTTCAAAGCCGGTATCCAGTTCAATTACGCCCGTTATGCAATAGAAGCATTCGAAGCTCCAGGTACAGATGTAGCTACCATCGCCCTCAACAGCGTAGGTGGGTCCCATAGGGATTCCCTGATTTCTTACAGCAGTATCAGCAACTTTGGAGGCAACTCTGTAAAGGACATCCAGAACCAGTATTTCCAGCTTTCCGCACCAATCGGCGTGGAACTGAAACTTATAGGTGGTAAACGTATGGGACTTCATCTTGCAGGCACCATTCAACCCACCTATCTGCTCAACAGGAATACCTTTCTCATTACAACCGATTACCGCAGCTATACACACGAACCGTCCCTTGTTCGCCGCTGGAATATGAACACCAGTGCAGAAGCTTTTGTTTCTTATAATACCGGTGGAATAATCTGGCAGGTGGGCCCACAATTCCGTTACCAGGTACTTTCCAGTTATTCTTCAAAATACCCGATCAGGGAAAACCTGATGGAATACGGTGTAAAAATAGGCGTGAGCAAAACAATACGCTGACAGGAAGCTGTTTAACCTAATTTTGTTTCTCTCTGTCAAACATCGGAGCCTTCATTTACTTAATTTTAGAAAATGAAGTCATGTTTGTGTTCCTTACTCCTGATTGCCCTGTTATCCGGTTGCGCCGACGAAATAGAATCACCCTTGCCTGAAGCCCAACTTCCAGACAGCACAAATAAAGCAAAACAGTTTTTCCCGATTCTTGATTATCTGAAAGGAGAATTAAATAATGTGGATTCTTTCGCCACCGCGATCAGGCTATACACAACCATAAATGGGAAAACGGATTCTTCAATGATAAAAGTTGAACAGTTCAACGGGATCATGCAGGAATTTTTGCCGCCGGAACTGAGTAAGGAAAACTTTGAAAAATATTATAGCGAATCTTCGTTTTATGATCAGACTACCGAGACATCGACATTTACATATGCTACAAAAAACGATGATCTTGAATTTCACCGGATCGATATTTTGGTGCAGGGTACTGAAAGTTATGACAAGGTAAGCAGTATATATATGGAGAAATTTATAGGGGCAGATGATTCTTCCATGGTCAAAAAAATGCTTTTGGTCGGCGGGAAAAGCCTGATGATAAATTCAGAAAAAACCGTCGGGAACAATAAACCGGTTATCATACAGGAAAAATATATCTGGAACGACTGGTAATAAAACTTGCAATTGTTCAGAGCGGGTAATAAGGATACAAATGACGCAGCAGGAATTTCAGCAGATCGCGCATACGATACCACTTACACCAGGGATCTATAAATACTACGATCTAAAAAACGAATTGCTTTACGTTGGCAAAGCCAAAAGTTTACGCAAAAGGGTTGGATCATATTTCAACAAAACGTTCACCACTTACAAAACACATGAACTGGTTCAACGTATCAGGCGAATTGAGTTTACCATTGTAAACTCTGAACAGGATGCTTTCCTGCTCGAAAATTCACTGATCAAACAATTTCAACCAAAGTTTAATATCAACCTCAAGGACGATAAAAGCTACCCGTTTATAGTGATAAAGAATGAGCCGTTTCCAAGAATTTTTTTAACCAGGCGAAAGATAAATGACGGGTCAGAATACCTGGGACCATTTACCTCGGTTGGCAAGGTCCGTGAACTGATGGATTTTGTTAAGTCAACGATCCAGCTCCGTACCTGTAAATTAAATCTAACGGAGACTAATATCCGAAAACGTAAATTTAAAGTTTGCCTGGAATATCACCTTGGTAATTGCAAGGGCCCATGTGAAGGTCACCAGTCATTAGACGACTATAATGAAGGATTGCAACAAATCCGGAACATACTTAAGGGCAATCTGAACCCGGTTATCCAGCATTTCAAAAATGAGATGAAGGATGAAGCCGCGAATATGCGTTTTGAAAAAGCCGAGCTGGTCCGCAAAAAAATCAGTCACATGGAACAGTATGCCGCCCGATCCGTGATTGTGAGCAGCAACCTGACGAATGCAGATGTGTTTTCTTTGTTAAGGGAAGAAGACAAGGCTTATGTCAATTACCTGATGGTCCAGAATGGAACTATTGTTCAGACACATACTTCGCTACTGGAAACCCACCTGGAAGAACCTGATGAAGAGGTGCTTTCTTTTGCCATTGCCCAATTAAGAGACACTTTTAACAGCGGCGCTAAAGAGATCATCCTTCAATACCAAATCGATTATCCGGAAAAGGATATTATCATCACTGTTCCCCGTGCGGGTGATAAAAAAAAGCTCCTCGACCTTTCTGAAAAAAACGTCAATTATTTCCGCGAGGAGCTCCGTAAAAAAAAAATGCTGCAACTCGAGGGTAAAGATGACCTGGAAAAAAAGAAAGTGCTGTACCAGCTGCAGGAAGATCTTAAACTGCAGGAAGTTCCCGTCCATATTGAATGCTTTGATAACTCCAATTTCCAGGGCAGTTATCCTGTTTCTGCCATGGTTTGTTTTAAGATGGGAGTTCCCAGCAAAGATGATTACAGGCATTATAATGTGAAGACTGTCCAGGGTATCAATGATTTCGCAACAATGAAGGAGGTTGTTTACAGGCGCTACAGGCGGCTAACTGAAGAAAATCAACCATTACCGCAACTGGTTATCATAGATGGCGGCAAAGGACAGCTGAGCGCTGCTATGGAAAGCATTGAGGCACTCGGTCTCCAGGGATCCATGACGGTTGTGGGTCTTGCCAAAAATGAGGAAGAGATCTTTTACCCTGGTGACCAGGAATCATTGAAATTGCCTTATAACAGTCCCAGCCTTCATTTAATCCGGAGGATCCGTGATGAGGTTCATAGATTCGGTATCCGCTTTCACCGGCAGAAACGAAGCCAGGGAACCTTTAAAAACGAGCTTGAACAGATCAGGGGCATTGGCAAAAACACCGCTGATCAACTTCTAAAAGAATTCCGCTCAGTCAAAAAGATAAAAGAACTTGGCAAAGACGAATTATCAAAAGCCATTGGTAACGCAAAGGGACAATTGGTCTGGGCCTTTTTTAACCGCAATGAAGATCCGGTTCAGGATACTATAGCAGCAGATACGAAAACAAGAAATATTGATGATGATGGTAGAATTGATCAGGAGCCTGGATATCAGAATCTAAACAATGAAGAAGGAACAGGGAGTGATGAAGAAGGAACCAGGAGTGATTCGTCTGATAACACTGCAGAAAGCCAGCCCGAAAACTAAAGGTACAGACTAATAATAAATCTTTTTGGGGGGTTGGTAAAAACACGATAGTAGAAACACGAATGGCCTAAAAAATAAAGGGGCCAGGATAGAAATCCAGCCCCGTTTTTAAAATCCAATATCCTATGAAAAACCGTTGTAAAAATAGGGAACTAATTGAACAAAACAATACCCGTTTTTGGGTATTTTGGAATTTTAATTATTGTCATATAGACACAATACATTTATCATAGGCGGGGTTGAGCCCGTTTTTTTTCTATTTTGCCAACAACAGCGATGATTCTGGCATTCTTAAACCTAATGAGAGCAGGCATTTCAGCCAATTATTGAAATTGTTCGGTAACTCCAAAAAAAGGTATAGGTATATCTTCAAAACCTTCTTATAAAAAGACAGTTTGACCTTATTCAGGCATAAACCATATACAAGTTTAGCCCGGAGGCCATTGATTCCTTTTTGGGGAAAGTAGACTATTCTATTTCAATCCTGGTTCGACGAACAGTTTAACCTGGAGAAAGTATGGTTGCAATTAATTAGTAATGTTACGATATATTTTATTTGTAGGTACATAAAAAGGCATGTTTTCCGGGGTCCAGACAAAAAAAAGCATCCCGTACGTACGGGATGCTTTTTTTATATCAGGTTGAATAATGATTAGTATGACCAGAGATCCTGTTCGTAGTTAAAGATTTTCTCCTTAATGTTTTCTCCTTCGAGCAAAGCAAGGATTGGATCCTTAATATAGCTGCTGATGAAAAAATCATTGGGATTGTTGATGGTTGACTTAAGTATCCTGCTGGAGAACATGCGGCTCTCAAACAGTTCTTCCCAACTCATCTTCGCACCATAGTTTCTTCCATTGTACACATCGTAACGTGCCAGCATCGGTCTCAGATCAGGATAATAAACCCAGAACAGCGGAGTAGTTGCCCGGAACGAGCCATCTTCATTTTTGATGGTCTTGATTGGTGCGATACCCAGGATCCTGGTTGTCATCCTGGAGGATTCCTTGTCGAATACAACATCTTCCTTAACCCAATATCTTTCGATATCATCAGGGTTAAACTCGGAACCGATAGTTGTATCCTTCAGGATACCCTTTGAACCGTCCGGATCTTCTGCATAGTTTGGTATTTGTATGGTTTTTGGTTTACCCACAACCAGTTCAGCAATTTCTTTGAATGTCATCGGGGTTGTAAATCGGTCATCCCCACCGGTTGCGCTGAATGCCACAACTTCGTTTGTTTTGATAGCATTCAACAACATCACGATAAAACGCTGGTTTCCATTATCACCTTCCGCTTTGTAAACAAAAGGAAGATTGATTTTTTCGTGAACGTCGATTTCTCTCCAGACACGCTGGATGTATGCGGCATCGTCCTCGCGGATATGCTCATAAACCAGTGGAACTCTTTCTCTTACGAGGTTACGTTCGATTGCATTATCGTTACGCAATGATGGTTTAGGAGCGTCCAGTTTAAGATCTGCTTCCAGCACAACGGGTGCCGCCGGAACAGTATCCTTTTTTACCAGTGCTGCGTTGTTAGCAGCATTGTTATTCCTGGTTGCTGTTTTATTTGCTGTAGCCCTTTTCTTGACCGGACGGTTTGGTTTCTTGGTCTGCGCGTCGGCACTTCCAACAAATACCGCCATTACAGTTAGTAGTAAACCCAGCTTGATGATACGATTTTTCATTATCCCTGATTTATAAAATACTTATTTCAATAAGAATGACATCATCGGTAAGTCAACTGTTCTGCCATCTGGTCCAACAACTTTGATCTGATCAAAGAAGATTGAAGTACCAGGCGTTGCTCCATCAATGATTGTTTTTGCATTACCGCTCCACCTGTTGCCTTCATTGTTAGCAATCTGGTAAACCGGGTACTTCCCGCCTAAGGCACCAACCTGGTAGCTTAGAACTTTGTAAGGAGCTTCGAACTCTGAATCAAGCAGACGGGCAATTACACCAGCCATAGCTTTAAAGTCGGCTGAAGGCATTGCACCACCTCTCTTCGCGCCTACAAAAGATGCAGGAGGAGGAAGCGTTTTGATTCGATATTCAACAGCTGTCTTTTTACCATCAATAATCACATTGATTGCAGACGTTCTTGGATTACCGAGTGGTTTAACAACCCATTTAGGACCGCCGACTTTGCTGATAGTTCCAGCTCCGTCCAAAGTTGCGTTTACCTTTTCGCTACCAACGCCAGCAGTGATTGTAAGCGGGTTATCCACTCCAATATAAAGAACTCGCATCTTATCTGCTGATACGGAAACACCTGACGGTGCACCAACTGTATATGGAAGATCTTTTTCAATTACCTTAGCAACACCATTCTGGTCGAAGTAACGGACTACAACATGTGCTTTGCCGGACCCGGTTCCACCAGCAGCCATATCCATCGTGGCCATACCATCAGCACCAATTGGTGCAGGTCTGCCGTTGATAGAAATCTGTGGTGCTGAAGCGGAACTCATAGCTCCAAGACCTGCGTAGACTTCAAGTTTTTCACCAGGCATCAGGTAGCTGGAGCTTAATCCTCCAACGAAACCGAATTTGTCAAATCTCACTTTTACTTCACCGATCTTAGTGTGGCAATAACTTACAACCTGGTATTCAGAATTTTTAATATCATTCTGGAATTTGTTGAGAATAGTTATGGCAGCAATGGCCGGAGTCATATGAAAGTAGCTTTCAGTCCATGATTTCTTGGTACCGTCCTGTGCAACGGGTACACTGAGATCAAGTGGAAGTCTTTTAGCAAACTCTTTTCCGATTTCAGGATCGATATTTAGCATATCTTTTTTGAACTGCTCAAGCTTTTTATAAAGCTTTTCGCCTTCTCCTTTTTTATCCATGATACGTGTCGGGGCATCGAGGTGATCGATTGCCCAAACAGTGTCGCCTGTTTCAGGATGGTAACCTGCGGCTACCTTAATTTCCATCTTCAGACCTTCGATCTCATCAAATAATTTCTTTGAGATCTGAGAGGCTGCATCAGCTTTTGGTTTCCAGATCTTCGCCATCTCTGCTGATTTTGGATCAGCCAGTTTTTCGGTGAAGGAGGCATAAAGCTGGTTATTGTTACCTGTCAACACACCATTTGCGCTGGTGATACTGTTGTCGACAGTTTTGAAAGCGTTCAAGACTTCAGACGAAACATTGAGTGCCAGAAGTGCGGTGAGCACCAGGTACATCATGTTGATCATCTTTTGCCTGGGCTCTTTAGGTAAAGACATGGGCTAGGTTTTTCGAATTTAATTAATAGTTTAGAACTGGATCAGGATTTCCTGTTGCAATTGGATTAGCGTCCCTGCATTGCGCTTAACATGTTACCATAAACAGTGTTCAGACTGGTTAAGTTACCTGCTAATTTAGCGATCTGCTCGTGAGCTTTTTTAGCATCTTCAACGCTGCCCTGCATAGTTTGTGATGCATTTGACAGGTTAGAATAGAAGCTGTTCATTGCTTTCAGGTGATTGTTTGTGTCCTGGAGTTCCAGCTCATAGATCGCATTCAAAGAACCAAGATTCTTTGTGAGGACCTGTACCTGCTCATGGAATTTCTTTGTACCGTCAGCCGCTGTATTAAAATGACCCAGTGTTGTTGCTGCACCTGTGTAAGCATTTTTCATTGTTTCAAGTGCGGCAGTTGCTTCCTTGGTCTTGGCAGAATAGTCGCTTGTAGATTTAACTACATCGCCTACTTCAGCGATACCATTAACAGATGTATTCAGTTTTTTGAACCCATCGCTAAGGCTTTTCAGACTTGCAGGAGTAATATCAGCATCTTTCAGCATTTCATCCATCTTCTGGATGTTTGGATTACCTGTAGAAGCATTTCCACCAGCCAATTTTGGAAGAATTTCTACGAGTGCGTGCATTTCTCCTCCTGGAGGCGGTAAGAATGCATATACTACGAAAATGATTGCTTCTGTAATAAGACCGGCTGTCAAAAAGAAGTCAGCCATTGGTTGGTGCGTAATTTTCTGCCAGGCCCCGAAGATTACGATAGCAGCGCCCATACACACCACTATGTTTACTATTCTGTCAATTGATTTAGAAGTTCCAGCCATGATAATTAATGTTTAAAGTTAGAAAACGGATTAAGGGAGGTTAAAAAAAGTTATGAATTATGAGTTATGAATTATGAAACTGTTCAAGTTCTTACTAAAGCGTTTGATTATAGGAAATAGTATGCCGTTTGAATATTTTCTGAAAAAAATATCAATTCAAGAACGTTAAACTGAACCTAAAATTTTTGCTCTAAGCGGTTATTTTTGGTTTGCGTTAAAGCCTATGGCTTAGCGTTTCTTTTGTGCTGGTGGCAGATCTATAACGCATCTGAAACCGATGTAAGACTTGGTTGTATCCTGGTATTCGTAGTTCCTGGTTGAAGTCTGAAGATAGAATCCAACATCTTTCCAGCTACCACCACGGATTACCTTACGTTTCATACGTGGAGGATCTGAATCCTTAGCGTTAAACCGGATATCCGGGTTCATATCATGCTGGAAATTATAGGCTCCTTCGTAGAACAAAGAAGATGTCCACTCAGCTACGTTACCTGCCATGCAATACAGTCCGAAATCGTTTGGCCAGTATCCATCAGCACGTACAGTGTAAAAACCACCGTCTTCAGGATAGTTACCGCGACCAGGTTTGAAATTGGCCAGCAAGCAACCTTTCCTGTTTCTCAGGTAATAGTTACCCCAGGGGAACATAGATTGTGAACGACCACCTCTTGCAGAGTATTCCCATTCTGCTTCAGTCGGCAGGCGGAAATCTGATTCAGTAGCTCTTTTCTTTGAATCCAGGAAAGAATTCAACAGGTGAGTTCTCCATTCGCAGAAGGCAGTAGCCTGTTTCCAGTTTACACCAACCAGCGGATAGTTACCATAAGCAGGGTGAGAAAAGTATCTTTTTGTAAAAGGTTCATTGTATGAGTAGCTGAAATCACGGATCCAGACCAGGGTATCAGGATAGACCTTTTCATCCTTCTTGATCATAAAAGTAGATCTTGATTTACCGGCATTTTCTCTTTTAGCAGCTTCTTTCAGATCAAAAGTTTCGGAATGATAGACAATCTTGGTAGGATCAAGATCCTTTTTACCGAAAACACGGTTCTCGGGAGACAGGATCATCTGATCGATCTTTTCAATGGTAGCCTTATCGCCCCATTTGATCGTCTGGGCTTTTTTCCAGTCAACAGAAAATTTTCCGTCAACTTCTTTGCCCAGCTGCATCAGTGTAGCTGCTATAGAGTCACGAACCCAGTTTACGAACTGGCGGTATTCGTTGTTTGTTACCTCAGTTGCATCCATCCAGAATCCATTGATAGACACCTGTTTGTTTCTTGCAGTATAAGCGTAGTTAACGTCTTCATCACTAGGACCCATGTGAAAAGTGCCTGGTGGTATGTAAACCATGCCCGGGGGCTTGGTCAGGTTGTACTTGCTGGACGGGGCAACTCCATGGAGCTGACCATCATTCGGTAAGCCTTTGGATGACTTTCCCAATTTGCCGCAACCTGTAACCATTACCATGGTGGTAATGGCGAATAAGGCGGATAAGTTTGTGTTTTTCATAATCTTTAAGGGTATTGGGCAAAAAAAATGTTTTACCGACTTCATCACAAGTTTAGAATTTATTTTTTAAAACTGCAAGGATTCAATGGATTCAGCTCCTACTTAAACGATGATTAACTTCAATATATTGTTCTGTGTAATTTCAAAATCAACGGTTCTCCAGCAAATTTACAAGCTCCGCAACTGTTTGCACAGGTGCCTGACAGGCATAATCTTTACATAGGAAAATCTGTCCTTTTTGGGAAAATGGTTTTTCAGTCAATAGGGGGAAATCATTGTTACTAAGGGTAGCGGACTGAAAAACATTGTAGCCGATGAAATTACGTAAAAATTCGATACTCAGGACGGTACTTTCCTGTCCCGTAATCGCTATTTCCGGAATTCCGTAGGCTGATGAGAGGAGGAATCCTGCCCAGACTCCAAAGGAACCTGGGTATTTCACAACCGTCTCCTGAACTGATGCGGCCATCTCAATTGACCGCGACTTCCATTCTGATATGTCAAAGATTGTACCTAATTGATATAAGTTCCACATCATCATCGAATTACCGGAAGGAGTTGCGCCATCATAAACCTCTTTTTTGCGAATAATGACGTCCTTTTGGCCAGCCTGGGTATAGAAAAATAAAGGTCCCTCCTGCCCGAAATTTCCGATGACAAAATTTGTTAAAGATTTGGCAATATTTAACCATTCCTGATTAGCTGTAACCTCCTGCAAATGAATAAGTGCCGATATTAAATACGCGTAGTCGTCGAGAAAGGCTGGGTATTTTGAAATATTATTTTTATAGGTATGTGCAAAGCTTCCATCTTCCTGGCGATAGGCCTGCAGCATAAATTCCATGTTCGAAATGGCCCGTCTAAGAAACATTTTGTCGCTCGTTGCAGCTGCAGCCTTTGATAAAGCGATGTTCATCAAGGCATTCCATCCAATCAGCATCTTGTCATCCAATTGTGGCCTTACCCGTTCTGATCTCAATTCCATTAGTTTTTTTCTGCAATCAGCCAGGATTTTTTCCAATTCCTCAACCCCGATATTTTCTGTTGCTGCAACAGTTTCAATGTTTTTAGGAAGATGAAGAATATTGGTTTGTTCCCAGTTCCCTCCGGGGACTACCCCATATACAAGGCAGAACAGTGCTGCTTTTGTATCTAGAATATAATTGATTTCGTCATAGGACCAGGTATAGAATTTTCCTTCAATCCCTTCACTATCAGCATCCAGCGCAGAATAAAACCCGGTATCCGGTCCGGTTAACTCATTGTCAACAAATTGGATGGTCTGGTTTATAGTGTCCCGGTAAAGTTTTTTGCCGGTGATTTGATAAGCTTCGGCCAAAGTCACAATCAGCAATGCATTATCATATAGCATTTTTTCGAAATGTGGCGCCAGCCAGGTAGTATCTGTAGAATATCTTGAGAAACCGCCCCCGAGTTGATCATTTATTCCTCCGAAAATCATTTTATCGAGCGATAACAAGGCCTGGTCAAGGGCTTCCTGTTCTTTTGTGTGATGATAATAGTGCAGGAGAAATCTTATGGTAAAGGTCTGGGGAAATTTTGGTGCCCTTCCAAAGCCTCCATGTACGCGATCAGCGGTTTTCATCACATTTTCATAAATAGCCCGGATTTCCTGTTTGGTGGCAAGTTTTTCGCTGCTCTGCTTCCCTACTCCGAAACTATTTGCTTTCAGCATATGGTCAAGGAGGTTTTCAGCCTGCTTTTCCAACTCAGCCCGCTGATTTTTGTAGCTGTCAGACAAACTGACCAATACATCCTTCCATGAAGGTCGGCTATGGACCTGCTGTGGCGGAAAATATGTTCCTCCGTAAAAAGGTTTTTTCTGGGGTGTAAGAAAAACATTCAATGGCCATCCTCCGCTGCCGGTCATTGCCTGGACCGCGTCCATATATATATGGTCAAGGTCAGGCCTTTCTTCCCGGTCAATCTTAATGTTTATATAACATTCATTCATAAGTGCAGCGGTCTCATGATTTTCAAAACTCTCTCTTTCCATTACATGGCACCAGTGACAGGCAGCATAACCTATGCTTACCAGCACCGGCTTATCTTCTTTAATCGCTTTTTCAAAAGCTTCTTCGCTCCAGGGATACCAGTCTACGGGGTTATTTGCGTGTTGAAGGAGATATGGACTTGACTCGTGCTGTAACCGGTTAGGCATATATAGGCATATATTAATTTGATAGCTGCATATCTGCAAATTTCGCACCTTGTTTCCGTTCGAAAGTGATGGGTTGATTTCGCGCCCTATATCAACCCACCGCTTTCTCACTCCAACGTTCATCCCATAACGGAATTAGGTTAATAATGAAGTTGGCAACAATGAGTGTTGAAAGAGTGTAGAAATTTTCTATCGCAAAGAAGTTTTGGGAATTGAAATCTGTAGAATACGACTTCAGAGAAATGATTTGACTGAAAGAAATTAACAGATAATGTTTACGCTAAAAAAGATTATTTCAAAATTAATAAACTCTGAATTTTTTCATAACTCATAATTCATATTTCTCTTGAATTATTTTGTTTTCTTAAAAATAGAGGCAAGATACTGTTCCAGCGCGGCCACCATAGAAGGTGTTTGTGGTTGGGGGGCACGGATCTCAAGCGTAAGACCGGCTTCGGTTATAGCCTTGGATGTGTTATTACCAAATGCCCCGATGCGGGTACCATTTTGTTTGTACAAAGGGAAATTATCAAACAGGCTTTTTACTCCGCTGGGGGTGAAAAAACAAATAATATCGTATTCGCCGCGTGTAAAAATATCCTTCACATCATTGCTGATCGTACGATACATAAATGGGGTGGCAAAACCACAATTATGCGCTTTCAGCCAGTTTACAATTTCGTTGTCCTGTTGATTTTCTGAAGAGGGATAAAGGAATTTCTCATTCTCTTTATGCTTATTAATAACGTCAAGCATACTCTTATTGGAGCCATCGGTACCATAAAAGACCTTGCGTTTCCGATATAAAATAAATTTCTGGAGATAAAGTGCAACGGCCTCGGTAATGCAGAAATATTTGGTGTCCTGGGAGATATTGATTTTCATCTCTTCGCAGATTCGAAAAAAATGATCAATGGCATTTCGACTGGTAAAAATAACGGCTGTATAATTCGCAATTTCGACCTTCTGTTTTCGAAATTCTTTGGAAGAAATACCGTCCAGCCTGATAAAGGGCTGAAAATCCAAATCGACGTTGTACTTCCTTGCAAGCTCGAAATACGGTGATTTGTCAGTCTCAGGCTTTGGTTGAGTGATTAGTATTTTCCTAATCTTCTGGTCCACTGTTTCTCCGTTTTTGACCCCGTTTTTAACCATATGCAGTTCCCTAGTGATTTTGCAAAATTATTTATTTCTTTCCACAAACATCAATAACACCTTGTAAATCAGCAAAAGAGGCGCTATTTCGAACGCGCAAAGGTATATAATAAAATGTAATCTGCCGACATTTATTTCATTTCGTATCGGCCTGTATGATATTATAAACCTGTAAAAGAACAAGGCAATCACGAGGATATAGGACAAGGTTACCATTCCGGAAATAATAACCGGATGAGGGAAGGCAAGGATGAAAAGGAATGGGAGCAAAAACATTCCTAACATCTTATTTACGAGAAAAACGATAAAAAGGTATGTATTGGTTGCATTGCTCACATTAAAAATCCAACCCATCGCTGTCAAAATAAGTAATTTCCCCAGATAAAGCAAGCTAACAATCCCAACGCAGTAAGAAAAATTCAGCCAGAAGTCGGGAACGGGGTTTTGATGGAAACGAAATAATAGCAGGTTGAGGTACATCCCCGCAGAGATCGCGAACAATATATTAAGGAGAAGTGAAGGCAAAGGTGTCTGTAATAACTGCTCCCTGATTTGTTGCTGGCGCATGGTTACCCTGAAAAACAAGGTAAAAAGGTTACTGAGATATTTGCCAAAAAACAACTTGAAGATTGCAAAATATAATACCAGTCCGCATAAAAAGTAAAACAGCAGATCTTTGTCTGAAGTCGCTTTCTCGTCCAGGGTGCGCGATTGAGCACGGCCGGAGAACGGAATATATTTGTGTTGTTTTAATGTGGCCTGAATAGCAGCAATCCTTGAAATAATAAGTTCGTTGGCCCGGATCGTCGCCAGGGAATCGTTTAGCGCCCTTATAGAATCAGCAACCAATTTTAATGAGTCAGCTGCTCTCTTTTTTAGAGAATCGACCCTGGCCAGATTCAGAGAGTCGGTCCTGGCTTTTAAAGAATCGGCCCGGACTTTTTTAAGTGAATCTGCTATACGGTTTGCAGCCGAATACACGCGTACGGCAGGAACGGTTCTTCTTGTGGTATCCTGCGTTTGTCGCGAGACACTATCAGTTTGAGCAGCCAGCTTAAGTTGGCAGAATAGACAGCACAGCAGGGCAGTAAACAGAAATTTCAGCAAGTGCATGTTTTGGTCCGATAAGTTGGTGCGCAAAGTACCCGATATCTCATGAAATAATAAAATCCTTATTCAATTAAATCCGGTTACTACATAATTACTTTATCAATAATTATTAATAACAGCCATGATAGTAATCATCAAAAATAATTCACGTAGCCCAGATGTATCTTGGCCTGGCGCAAGTTAAACTTCAGATCATCTCTTTTTCCAACAGCATATGAGATATTGAAAATACCGGCTTTTGTTTCGAAGGCCATTCCTAATCCACCCCCAATGAACCAGTTTCTCAGATCTCGTGACTGTGAGGTGTTCCTGGTAATTCCACCATCAGAGAAAGCAAACAAAAATGAATTCTGACCCATCAGGTAACGATATTCTAAAGTAGCAACTCCATACTGAGATGCAAATATGCTCTCTTCATCAAATCCCCTGAGCAATTTATAACCACCAATCTGGAAAAGCTCGTTACGGAATATGTTGGGGCTTTCAAACCATCCGCCATTTAAGGCTGTTCTGATAGTAGAAGTGCGGCCCAGTCTGAAATGATGAGCTGCTTTCAGGCTTACACGAAACTGGTAAGATTTGAGCTTGAAGGTATCATACAGTGTTGCATAATCGAAATGGTCGTCAGTAAGTTTTACGATCACATTGTTTTTCTTAATATTTCTTGTGCCAGCGGTCGCTATAATTTCAAATTCATTGCCACTTCTTGGATTAAAGCGGTAGTCGGTATTATTGAACTGATAGTTTATTCCAAGATTAATGGAACTTACATCTGCTTCAGGTGGTAGCGTTTTTGTGTTCTTGACACTGACGGTATCAACTGTCAGAAGATTTGTTTTAAGGCTCTGTATAAATATAGATCCTGTTTGATTTGCCGACACCGAATACTGCAAACCAATCCTGCCACCGATATTTATATAAGAGGAATCTTTTTTGAATAAATCGAATTTGAGATCAATACCAAAAGGAGAATTAAAAAGATAAGGTTGGGTAAAAGCAAGATCGAGTCTTGGACTTTTCACCTGGATCTGCTGCCAATTAAGCCCGATGGTTTCACCATTACCAAGTGCATTCCTGAGATTTACATTTGCTTCACCGGTAACAAGCAATTTGTTATCTTCTGTTTGTTCGTTCGCAGGTAGTAAGCCGATCAGTACATTCACCTGGCTGCTTTTTTTGGGTGCGAGATACAGGTTGAGAATTGAACCCGTGCCAAGCATAGTCAGGTTCCAGGGCTGTTGCTCTACCAGGTAGGGCAAACCAGTGATCTTTTTGCTGATGGCCTGCAGCTTTTCTTTTTTATATGTGGTTCCGTTCAGGATGCTTAGATAATGTTGCAAAAAATTATTGCTGATTTTGGCTGTGCCCATATTACGGATACTGTCGATACGGTAAAGCGGGCCTTTATCAATTACCAGCTTACCCTCTAATCCGCCATTCGCAATCTGAATACTGTCCAGTTTCACTGAAGCAAATGGATAGCCGTTATTCTCCAGGTAATTGAGAATTTTATTCCGGCTTAATTCGAATTGTTGGAAATTTACCGGTTTTGAAGCCAACTGTTTCGGGTTCCAGGAGACAGCATAAAGGATCTGTTTATCGGCCGAATCGGTCCTGATATTTGTCCAGAACATAGTTTCACCGACATATAAAGTAATAGTGGCCTCCTCGGTATCAAGCGTTACACTGTCGACTGAAGCTGCTGCAAAACCTTTTGTAAAAAGAAGCTTGGGAATTTTGTCTATATATTCAGAACATGATTCACGGTTTCGGAATTCCGTTTGGAGTTTCAGCGTATCTGAGATAAAAGTCGCCTGCTTATCAATCGGTTCAATCTTCAATTTATACTGGGCACTAAGAGGATCTTGTATTGCGAACAGCAAAATCAAAGCTCCGGAAAGAGCCCTCACAACATATGCAACCAGTTTTGACATCAAGGATCGATCAGATTCAGCCGCAAAAGACGACCAGCAGAGAAAACAAATGCGATTATTAAAATACAAATTAACAGCTAACTAACGCAAAAGAGGCCCTTCCATTATTAAACTTCAAGAAAATTATGAATTATGAGTTATGAATTATGAAAGGAGTTGTGGAGTTGTGGAGTTATGAGTTCTTATTTTTGATCTTTGGTACTTATTATAAGGGTAAGGGATTTGTTGCACCCAATTAGCGATTTTGAGGTAAGTAAGTATCCGATACTGTTAATAGGTGCTCATTTTAGCTGTTTTTTGGGTATTCTGCTTATGTATACATCCCGTGTGCCTGGATTAAATCATTAGGCTGACAATTTGTGTTAATGTGTTAAAAGGTGCTGTTAATAGTGGGTAGAAATTAACAAAGGGTGAGATACCTTTGCAATCAATGGCAGGCATTTATTTACATATTCCATTTTGCAGGCAGGCTTGTCACTATTGCAATTTTCATTTTTCGACTTCACTGAACCTTAAAGATGATTTCCTGAAAGGCATATTAGCGGAAATTGAGCTGAGACATAGATACCTCGGGGGAAAACCGGTAAATACCATCTATTTTGGCGGCGGTACCCCTTCACTCCTTGAACAAAATGAACTGGATTCAATTCTTGACAAAGTTCACAAACATTACCAGGTTAGCACGAATGCAGAAATAACTTTTGAAGCAAACCCGGACGATATAACAAGTGAAAAATTAGCCGGTTGGAAAACAGCAGGGATAAACAGGCTAAGTATGGGAGTACAGTCATTTTATGAAGAAGATCTTCAATGGATGAACCGTGCGCATAATGCCGGCCAGGCCCTTGATTCCATAAAGATGGTGCAGGACCAGGGCTTCAGCAATCTTACCATTGATCTGATTTACGGGAGCCCCGGTCTGACAGATGAAAAATGGCGACATAATGTGAACAAGGCTATTGATCTTGGTATCCCGCATCTTTCCTGTTATGCACTTACAGTTGAACCGAAGACAGCTCTTGCCAATATGATCAGCAAGAAAAAGTCTGACCCTGTTCAAACAGAGGACCAGGCCCGCCAATTCCTTTTATTAATGGATTGGCTTCAGGCTGAAGGATATGAGCATTATGAGATCTCGAATTTTGCAAAACCCGGTATGCATAGCCGTCATAATAGCGCTTACTGGTCAGGTGAAGCTTATCTTGGCTTTGGACCTTCGGCACATTCCTACAACGGGCTGACAAGGCAATGGAACATTGCAAATAATCCCGTTTATATCCAGTCGCTGCTTGCCGGTAATCTACCTTTTGAAATTGAACAACTTAGTGAAAGAGACCGCCACAACGAATATATTATGATCAGTTTACGCAAGCGTGAAGGGATCTTAAAATCTGTATATTCAGAACTTTTTGGTGAAAATCACTACCTGGCTTTGTCCAGGAGTATAAAAAAACATATAAATAGAGGTTCAATAACTGAAAACGATAGCTCCTATTCACTAACAAAGGAAGGCAAGCTATTTGCCGATGGAATTTCAGCGGACCTGTTCATTTAAATACCGGTTAATAGTTACTGTGTGAAGACCGGCAAAATGCTTCTGCGTGAAGATTGGTTAATCGCTGCTGTATGAAGACCGCTAAATGCTTCTGCTTGAAGTTATTTGCTTCTGCTTGAAGACCTGTTAACTAACTATTCGTGAAAGCCGCTGATTATTTATGTGAATTGTGTTTGGATGCGCGAAGGTATTTCACTAACTCAGCTATCGATAATATGCCGATCATGGCAAGTATCGCAAAGGGACCATATGATGAGAAAGAAAAAGGCATTTATAATTATTCTTGTCTTGACCTCGTTATAAACCAGATAAACTTTTTATTAATTAGTTATGAGTTAGTAATCACTGTATTCACTCACAACTCATCACTCAAATATAAGACGCTTTTTAAAAGGCAATAGTTTACATCCTTTCAAAAATTAACAACCCTATATCAGACAAGCACCGCTTCCATTTGTTTATAGCCCGACCTCGGATTAACATTTTCCCAAAGGATTTCGTAGATAGTCGAGGCAATTGGCATTTCTGCGCCTAATTTACTGTTCAGCAAATGAATGCATTTTGCTGCATTATATCCTTCAGCCACCATATTCAGTTCCAGTTGAGCCGATTTAACCGAATAACCTTTGCCGATCATATTGCCAAATGTACGATTCCGGCTATACAATGAATAACAGGTTACGAGGAGGTCCCCAAGATAAACAGAAGCTGCATAACTGGTATTTTTTACATGCGTTACCGGATCTTCTTCCTCATGAACACCTACCTCAATATGCTGTATACCGGCTTTTTTAAGAAATCCCGCCATTTCATCCGCGCAGTTAGCTATCAATACGCTTTGAAAATTATCCCCGTATTCAAGTCCATGTGCAATTCCGGCTCCAAGTGCATATATATTCTTTAACACAGCCGCATATTGAACTCCATACACATCATTATTTACTACCGTGTTCACATAGCCTGAATTAAAATGTTGCGCAATCGTTTTACAGGTTTCTATGTCTGCACCGGAAAAAGTAAGATAGGACAACTTTTCTGCAGCAACTTCCTCAGCATGGCAAGGGCCCATGATCGTGAAATAGTCAGTTAATGGAAGATTGAATCTTTCACGCAGGAAATCATTAACCAATTTATTACTCGAAGGAATGATCCCCTTTATGGCAGAAACAATTTTTTTATGAACCAATGCTCCATGCTCAAGACCATTGAAATATTCTTCTACATATGCAGAGGGAACTGCAAGGATAATAACCTCCGACTCATCAATTAGTTTCCGAAAATCAGTCATGAGATTTAAAAGCCCCATCTCAAAATGCACTGAGCTAAGATATTTCGGATTATGGCGCCTTGCTACCAGGTAATCAACCGTAGATTGATCTCTAACACACCAATTTAAAGCATGGCCATTCCCAGTCAGCATCTTGGCAATTGCCGTTGCCCATGTGCCGCTTCCCACTAATCCGAATTTTATTTTCAATCTTGATTCTTAATTAAGAAAGCTCTTTAAGATAATTATGAGTTATGAATTATGAGTTATGAAAGAAGAAACCGTGCAGATGAGCAATTAATAAATTTAACAACTCATCAATTCTTACACTGCACTCATCACTCATCACTCATAACTCATAACTATATTAGGATTTCGGCGCTTCAAACAATTTATCTTTCGGGACCACCTGCACTTTCATTCCGTCTTTCAGCGTTTTGCTGATAATATTATAAGGTGAAGTGATAACCTCATCACCCACTTTAAGTCCTTCAACGATTTCAATAAAATTAATATCCTGGATATCAGTTTTGACTTTTACTTTTTTAACCGTGTTGTTTGGTTGAAGCACAAAAACCACTTCATCAAGATCTGCTGAAAGAGCTGTCTTTGGTTCTGATTCCTGGATGCCGGCTTCCTTTTTCTCATCCGTTTTATTACCTACCACATTGTCAGTTCCCTTTTCACGTGTAGTTACAGCATTGATCGCAACGGTTACAACATTTTGTTTGGTTTTAGTAAGGATATCTGCACTTGCAGTCATACCTGGACGGAAGGGAAAACTCCTGGGCCTGTCTTTATTAAAAAGATCCTGGTAACTCTCCGGTAAGATCCGGATATAAACCTTATAGTTTGTAACATCGTTTGATGATGCGCCGCCCAATGAAGCTGTTGCGGTAGCTGCACTGCTACTCGCTATCTGTGTAACCACACCTTTAAACTTTCGGTTAGTATATGCATCAACTTCAATAAGCGCAGAATCTCCCAGCTTAACTTTCGGAATATCATTTTCACCAACATCCACCCTTACTTCAATCTTGCTCATATCAGCAATTCGCATGATCTCAGTACCTGCCATCATCGAGTTACCAACTACCCTTTCACCTTTCTTAACACTGAGCAGGGATACCACGCCATTCATAGGGGATAATATTGCGGTACGACTAAGATCTTTATTCGCACGTTCCAGGCTTGCCTGCGCACTCTCTACTGAGGCCTGTCCGCTGCGTATACCCTGCAATGCTGCATTGTAGTTTGCTTTAGCTGCACGTAAGGCATTATCAGCTTGTTCAAACTCAGAAGTGGAAATTACCTTATCAGCCAATAACTGCTTTTGACGATCGAAGGTTTTCTGTGCAAGCTCCTGTGAAGATTGCAGGCTCTCCAGCATGGCTTTATTATTTTCAACACTGGCTACCTGCTGATTAACAACAGCTGCAGCCTGGTTTCTTTGAGTTGTATAGATATCCCCATAAATTTTTGCAAGCACCATACCTTTTGTTACACTGTCACCTTCAAGCACTGAAAGTTCGATTACTTCACCGGAGATATCGGGGCTCACTTTTACTTCGATTTCGGGAAATATTTTTCCGCTGGCAGTGACCGTTTCACTTATGGTCCTCGATGTTACTTTTTCAGTCGCAACTTTTGTTCCTTCTTCTTTTCCTATCACACCTGCCGATTTCAATCCAAGTAGTAATACAATGACAACAACTAAGCTTATAATGATCCAGAGCGTTTTCTTTTTCATACAAAAAGTTTATTCAACTGTTACGGGGTTGGTTGTAGTTGGTTAATTATTTAGTGAGTTAGTTTATTAGACTTTTATTTTTGCCTGTCGGATGGTTCATTGGTTCGTCTTTTCGTCGGAGCCACTGTATACTTGTTCAAATTTATTGAAGTTTGATACCTTCTCCTTTATAAAATTCCAGCACTTTCATGCGGAAAACATAATCATAATGGGTCAGTACTTCGTCGAGTTTTGCACGGGTAACATTATTCTGGCTGGTTATCAGGTCAAAAGTATTCAAGAGGCCCTGTGCAAATCGTTTCTGTGCAAATTCATAAGCTCTTTCGGCATTGATAACTGTTGACCTGTTTGCATTAAACTTTTGAAGAGCTGCAATTACACCGGCATAAGACTGGTAAATATTTTGTTTGAGCGTGATATTGTCCTGTTCGCTCTGGAGTTGATAAGTTTCGAGGTTCAGCTTTGTTCTTTCGTAACCTCCCCTTGCCTGCCAGGCGTTAAAGATCGGGATACTCAGGTTTATTCCAACCGACTGACTGAAGTTTTGATTCAATTGTTGGAAATAGGGATTTTTCGCAGTAATCGGTACGCTGATGGGCTGATTGCTGTAAACACTATAGTCGATACCACTGATATTTACTTTGCCAATCGGAGGATTGATAGTATTGGATCCGGTGATCCGATCACCCTGGTTATTAAAATTGGTACCGAGGTTACCAAAGAGTGAAATCCTTGGAAACATGGCGCCCCTCTGCGCTTTCACATAATGTTCGTATGATTTTACCCTCAATGCGTTTACCTGTTGCAACGGTTGCTTATCCAAAGCTACCCGGTAAACAAGGTCAGGCTGAAGTTCGGCAAGACTTTCCATTGGTATCTGGTCGATCGGTGGGGTTGTGACATCAAAATCCGTCGCCATGTCAATATTCAACAGTGCTTTCAGTGCAAGTAAATTGGTGGTTGCGTTAACATCTGTCTGCACAAGTGTTGCGCTATCCCTCGCAAGCTGGGCTTCCAGATTTGCTGCCTCCAGTTCCGGTAAAGATCCGGCGTTAACAAGTTTACGTGTATTTCCGAGTTGCGCAATGGTTTGTTCAACCTGTATCCGGCTGATGTTTACCTGCTCCCTGGCCAGCAAAACATTCAGATATGCATTGGCAACATTTAATGAAACATCGTTCCGTACTCGGTCAACATTGGAGTTGGCTGCCTCATTTTCGAATCTGTTGGCTTCAATCGTATTTTTCCTGTTAAAAAAATTGAACAGATCGACCTGAGTTTGAAGATTGTAGCCATTGCTCACAAATCCCTGAGTTATTAGCCGGAAGGTAACCGGATCCTGGTTTAAACCGGAGCCGTAGGAAACGTTGCTGTTCAGATTAAGAGAAGGAATCTGAGCCAGGCGCGTTTGCTTATATTGTACTGCGGCAATCCTGGCCTGCACATCTGCCTGTTTAACCGAAACGTTGTTTGCGATAGCATATTCAACAGCTCTTTTAAGATCCCATTTCTCCTGGCTGAATCCCGAAAAAGCCACTGCGGTTGAAACAAAACAAAGAAGGATTTTTCTCATTTTCATATGTATAATGACAAAAGTAATTGTAATGATTACTGGTCTGGCCATATTTTGATAAGCGGTCAGTTTAATGGCGGGCTAAAGATAATAGGAAATTTAATGTTTGTAAGGCATATTAATCAATCTATTATGTTTTTTTCACATTGATATATAAACTACGTGTTTCCATGTAGATTTTAACAAATTATACCGTAAAAAGCGGTTACACATGGTGAAAGTGATCATAGAATTATCTAAAATGTGGCTTTCAACTAAAAGGTGGCTTTCATCTGATTAAAGGCCTGATCAAGATCCTTTATAAGGTAGGCAGGCTCTTCGAGCCCGATGTAAAACCTGATCATCCGGTGTTCACGGTTTGCGGAATCAAATTCAGACGGTTCAATTGAGGCACATCTTGGCAATACCAGGCTTTCATGTCCTCCCCAACTCACCGCGATAAGCATATGTCGTAACGATTCACAAAAAGTTACGACCTCATCCATGTGACCAGCTTTAATAATCATGGTGAATAATCCCCCGGCAGCCTTAAGATGAGTTTTAGCCAATTCATACTGTGGAAAACCCGGATCCAGTGGATAAAGAACGGATTCCACCTTTTCATGCGACCGGAGATATTCCAGCACTTTAAGGGTAGATGCAGAAATCCGCTCCAGCCGTGCTGGAAGTGTCCTCAAACCACGGATCAGCAACCAGGCATTAAAAGGCGAGATGCCGTTACCCATATTCAACAGTTCATTGTCGAACAATTTTTTCATCATATCATGTTTACCCGTTAGTACCCCGGCCACAACATCGCTGTGTCCGCCGATATACTTGGTAGCCGATTGAACAACCATATCTATCCCCATCAGAATAGGCTGCATATATAATGGAGTAGCATAACTGTTGTCTATAATGGTAATTATCCCTTCGGCTTTTGCAAGTTCTGCAACTGCAGGCAGGTCCTGCATACTATAATCCCACGAGTTCGGAGATTCCAGGTAAATGATTTTGGTGTTCGGCAGTATAGCCCTTTCAAAATTTTCGATGCGGGTGCCGTCTATATAAGTAGTGGTAACTCCAAAACGAACCAGTACGTTATCAAATAATTTCTGGGCCCAGGTATAAGGCTTTTTTACGGAGACGATATGGTCACCTGATTTTACATTTCCAAATACTGAGGCAAATATTGCCGAAGCGCCGCTATTAAAAACCAGGCAATCTTCGGCTCCATCCAGCGCCGCAAGTTTTTTTCGAAGAATATCAGTAGTTGGATTTAACCCTCTCGAATAAAGGTAACCATCGAACTCGTCCCTGAAAGACTCCCTGATATCAGCTACTTTTTTGAAAGCAAAGTTGCTGGTCTGTACGATGGGTGGAGAAACGGCTCCGAAATACTTTTCACGGTCCTCGCCAAGTTCATTCAAAATATAGGAAAGGTCATGGCTATCTGGTGATCCCAATTCATCAAAGGGAAAATGCTCATTCATTTTTTCACAGTTTAAACGGTTCTTCCGTATGATTTGCGGGTAACAAAATAGATGATCATAAACGCCGCAAGCACACCGAGTCCGGTAAGCGCTGTCACGTAGTCATCAATCGCAATACTGATGCCCACAAAAGTATAGGCTGCAATAAAAATCAAGGGAAGTAATGGATAAAGTTTCATTTTATAGATCCCGGTGTTATCGAGATGTTTTGTTCTTTTCCGAAGAATAAATATTGTTGCTGCTGAAAATGCCATGCCAATGCAATCCAGGAATATTGTAAACTTCAAAATCTTGTCAAATGTATCTGCAAAAAACAATACAATAATACATATTGCTGCAAATACTGTAAGGCTTACAGTCAATACATCTCTTTTTTCGTCTTTTTTCATGAATGCTGCAGGCAGAATCTTATCAAGACTCATGGCATACATGACCCGCGGGTTACTTAACAGCAATACATTCACATAGGCAAGTACCGCAAAAAACAATAACACTGAAAAAACGTAACGACCCGTTGGTCCAAACATTCTTTCCGCAACGATGGCAGCAATACCTTTCGATGTTTTAAGTTCTTCAAACCCGATCACTTTGTAATATGCAAAATTCACACTGAGATATAAAAGTATGATCACAATGATACCAATAATGATCCCTCTTGGTAGAATCTTTGGTGCGTTTTTTACTTCATCGCCAAAATTGATCGTTTGCTGATAGCCCCCGTAGGTGAACGAAACCGCTATCAGCGCAAGACCAAAAGATTTTATGTATTCGGTCCATGTATATTCAGGTATAACGGTGATTGAAGTATTGACAGGAGCATGGATCGATGGAAAAAACAACGCGCTGATGAGCAGCATCACCATAGCGATTTTTATCAACATCAACACATTTTGTGTTTTTGAGCTCATTCTAAGCCCCATGAGGTTGATGCCATAAAACAACACGATGGCACCCATCGCTATAAATGCCTTTATAAAATTCGGTGGAGATGTGTCCCAGATCACCTGGGAAATGTATTCACTACCTATTAATGCAACACCAGATAATGAGGACGCATTCGAAATAAGTATGATACAATTAATAGCAAACGCAACTGACGGATGATATGCATATGCAAAGATCTTATAATATCCTCCCACAACGGGATACCTTGAGCCTATTTCTGCGTAGGTAAGTGCGCCGCAAAGAGCCACCAGGCCACCGGCAAACCAGGCAATAAAAAAAACCGCAGGCGTTAAAGCTTCCCTGGCTGAATCGGATGATGTTCTGAATATCCCCATGCCGATCACCAGGCCAATCACGATCATGGTCAGATCAAATAAATTTAGCTTGGCCGACTTCATTGCCGGAAGATAGAAAATATTTAGTTCTACATTTGTGATAAATCAGGCTAATCCACTATAAATGAAAAAAACTTTACTAGCTGCTGCTGCATTGGTTATTATGAATTTCGGCCGGGCACAAACGAAACAGATTGAGACAGATTCTTCAGAGATATTGAAAGAAGTAGTAATATCAGCTTATGAGCAAAACAGGAAGCTCTTGAATATCTCCGCACCTGTTAGTTTTGTTGGCAGGAACCAACTTGAACGATATAATAATACAAGCATTTTACCGGCATTGAATACAATACCCGGAGTCAGGATGGAAGAACGTTCTCCAGGCAGTTATCGGTTAAACATCCGTGGTAGTTCCCTGCGTTCACCCTTTGGTGTTAGAAATGTAAAATTATACTGGAACGATATTCCATTTACCGATCCGGGCGGAAACAGTTATCTCAACCAACTCGGATATTATAATATCAGTTCCCTTGAGATCATCAAAGGACCTGCAAGCAGTTTATACGGAGCCGGCACAGGTGGAGCAGTTCTTATCCAGAGTTTGCCAGCCAAATGGGAACAGATGGCTGCAATCAACTATGGTATCGGAAGTTTTAATAATCAATCACTGAATACTACCATACGATTTGGTAAGGAAGATTTTCAGAATACGATTACCTATTCAACCCAGGAAACAGATGGGTACCGGGATCAATCTGCCATGAAAAGAGAAGTATTCAGTTACGAGGCGAAAATCAAGGCAGGGGAAAAAGATGTGTTGAATGCATTTTTCCTGTATGGCGATCTTGATTACGAGACGCCGGGCGGACTCACAAAGACTCAATATCTCGCAAACCCAAAAGCAGCAAGACCTGCGGGCGGTGGGTTCCCATCTGCAGTTCAGGCGCAGGCAGCCATTAGTCAAAAAACTTTTCTTGCCGGCTTTAGTAACAGGTACCAGTTCACATCGAAGCTGGAAAACGTAGTATCGTTATACGGAGCCTTTTCACAGATCCGTAATCCTGCCATCAGGAATTTCGAGAAAAGAAATGAACCCCATTTTGGTGGCAGAACGGTTTTCAAATACAATGAAGAAGTCGGGACGGCTGATCTGAAAATTGTATTTGGTGCAGAAGCACAGCAGGGATTTTCTAATATAAAAGTATATGGTAACAGGTCCGGTGTGCAGGATACTTTACAAACAGACGACGAAGTGAATAACCTCCAATATTTTCTTTTTGCCCAGGCTGAGCTGGAATTGCAGGCAGGATGGATATTTACAGCAGGTGCAAGTCTGAACAAATCTTCCATTGAATTCAGCCGGGTTTCCCGGATCCCACCACTGGACCAGGAGGTTAAGTATAATAACGAAATCGCGCCGCGTATCAGTATCCTTAAAAACATTAATGACTACTACTCGGTTTACGCCTCAGTATCAAAAGGATTTTCACCTCCTACCCTTGCTGAATTACTTCCTTCAACCGGTGTTATCAATACCGGCCTTGAAGCTGAGTCAGGCATAAACTATGAAGCCGGTGTACGCGGATCGTTTTTTAAAGACAAGTTGTTTATCGAGGTAAATGGCTTTGTGTTCCAGATGAAACATACGCTGGCCCAGCGTCGGGATGCAAGTGGTGCCGACTATTTTGAAAATGCAGGATCTACAAGCCAGAAAGGTATCGAGACAAATATCAATTACCAGTTGTTTCGTTCAAAAGCAGGTTTCCTGAACAATGCGAAAATCTTCTTAAGCCATACTTTTAACGACTTCAAGTATAAAGATTATAAGCAGGTAACAACAGATCTATCCGGGAACAAGTTACCTAGTGTTGCCCCCCATGTGTTTTCAGCGGGCCTTGACCTGATGACCCGTATCGGGGTTTATGGACATGCTACCTGGTACTACAGCGATCCGGTTCCTTTAAATGATGCCAACACTGATTTCGCTGAGCCATTTAATTTGTTGGGAGCAAGGGTTGGTTTCCGTACCAATATATTCTCTTCATTTTCTATTGACATCTATGGCGCAGTAGATAATATATTTAATCGCACTTACAGTCTCGGGAATGATATCAATGCCGCAGCCGCAAGGTATTATAATGCGGCTCCCGGTATTAATTATAATGGAGGTATTACGGTTCGTTATGCATGGAAATAGCCAGGTTATTCTGCAGCATCCGAACACCTGGATTAATTATATTAACTAAAGCGTCCGAACACCTCGATTAACTACATTAATTATGTATGTATATGATTTATATCAAGCTTAAAAATCTTAAATGCTGATTGACAGATTCATAAAATATTGAGAAGGTCTGAATTTGATTTATATCAAACTTAAAAATCTTAAGTGCTAAGTGACTGATGAATTAAATATTGAGAAAGTTTGTGAAAGATGTGGCCGCGGTTTTATATGCAGGGCCGGGAAAATAAAGGAATGCCAGTGCAGCCAGGTTCAGCTATCTGATGCAGAAAGAATTTTTATCTCGGAACAGTTTAGAAATTGCCTTTGCAAGGACTGCCTGGAAGATCTTAAAACCAAATTTGTGTTATGGAATTCGAAAAAATCCTGACCGTTACCTTTACCCTGTTCGCAGTAATTGATATCATTGGTTCCATTCCGCTATTGATATCATTAAAAGAAAAAATGGGTGGCATTCGTGAACTTGCAGCAACCTTGATTTCGGGGGCACTGATGATTTTGTTCATGTTGGTCGGAGAAAAATTTTTAAGTGTTCTTGGTTTGGATACCGGGTCATTCGCGGTTGGCGGATCTATTGTTATTTTCATCCTGGGACTTGAAATGGTATTGGGGCATGAGTTTTTCAAAAGTGACCAGGATCTTAAATCAGGCACCATGGTTCCTATCGCT